>JBGSWY010000494.1:0-6704 GCA_041751715.1 Burkholderiaceae bacterium | reverse complement strand
TGGTGCCCACGGGGAGACTCGAACTCCCACAGCTTTCGCCGCCACCCCCTCAAGATGGTGTGTCTACCAATTCCACCACGTGGGCAGTGGAAAAGCCGGCGGATTCTAGCAGCGCTGCGCTCCTGCACTGGGGTTACGCGAGCTACATGACCGCACGTGCACTCGTGCCGCGCTGGCCCGGCGCGGCACCTTCCCGACAGCTCACTTACTTCGGTACGTCGCGCGATTGAGTCGGGATGTCCGCTGGTGGCGGAGCCGGCGCTGGCACGGCTGGGACGGTCGCTGCCGGACCGCCTTGAGGTACCTGGCCACTCGGTGCCGGGATGTCTTTCGGCGGCGCTGCCGGAACTGGAGTCGTGGTGGGTATGGTTCCCATCACGCCGCCGGGCTCCTCTGCCGGACGCTTGACCGCAGTGCTCGTGTAAGCGAGGCCGAGGGTTGCAAGAAAAAATACTGTGGCGACCACGCCGGTGCTACGCGACAAAAAGTTCGCCGAGCCGGTGGCGCCGAACAGGCTGCCGGAAGCGCCGCCGCCGAACGCTGCGCCCATGTCGGCGCCCTTGCCCTGCTGGAGCAGCACCAGCACGATGACTGCGATCGCCGAAATCACCTGCAGGACAACCAGCAATGTGGTTAACCAAGCCATTTTGAAACCTTTCCTCGATAAATCAAACGTTACCTGGGCACGGCGGCGCCAATCGCAAGGAAGTCCCGCGCGATCAGCGATGCGCCGCCGATCAGCCCACCGTCGATGTCGGGCTGCGCAAACAGTTCCGCGGCATTACCCGGCTTCACGCTGCCGCCATAAAGAATCCTCAAAGCCTTCGCAGCCGACGCGCCGCGTACATGAATCTGCGCGCGCAAAGCGGCGTGAACTTCCTGCGCCTGCTGGGGGGTCGCAGTATGCCCGGTACCGATCGCCCATACCGGCTCGTAAGCCAGCGATCCATCGGACAGCCCCTGCGCGCCGATACGCTCCAGCACGGCACCGAGCTGCAGGGTGAGCACTGCATTGGTTTGACCGGCTTCGCGCTGCTGCAGCGTCTCACCGACGCAGACGATCGGCCGCAATCCGGCCTGCAACGCCCGCTCCGCCTTGACGGCGACGACAGCGTCGCTTTCGCCGTGCCACTGTCGGCGCTCGGAGTGTCCGACGATGACCCAGCCGCATCCCACGTCCTGCAGCATCTCGGCCGCGATCTCGCCGGTGTACGCGCCGGCAGTGCGCGCCGACAGGTCCTGCCCACCGATCTCTTCGCGACTCAGCTTTCCGCGCAACTGATCGAGGTATACGTAGGGCGCGCATACCACGACGTCGCACTTCAATCCGGACTTGCCCGCGACATATTCGTTGAACCAGACATCGTTGGACGCGCGCGACCCGTTCATCTTCCAGTTGGCGGCGACCAATGCGCGGCGCGGCATCATTGCGGGTCCGCCCTGACGGCCAACACGATCTTGCCGACATGCTGGCTCGATTCCATCAGCCGGTGCGCGTCGGCCGCCTGTTCCAGCGGAAAGGTGCGATAGAGCATCGGCTTGATGCGCCCGAATTCGATCAATGGCCAGACGACTTCGCGCAAACGTTCGGCGATCGCACGCTTGAATTCAACCGAGCGCGGGCGCAGCGTCGAGCCGGTGACCGTCAGCCGCCGACGCAGAACCGCACTCATATCCAATTGCGCCTTCGAGCCGCCTAGCAGCGCGATGATGACCAGGCGACCGTCTTCGGCCAGGCATTTGATCTCACGCGGCAGGTACTCGCCCGCCACCATGTCGAGGATCACATCGACGCCGCGACCGTCCGTTTCCGTGCCGATCACCTCGGCGAAGTCTTCGGTTCGATAGTTGATCGCGCGCGTGGCCCCGAGTTCGATACAGGCGCGGCACTTTTCATCGCTGCCCGCCGTTGCATAGACGGTGTTGCCCAGGGCAGCCGCCAGCTGAATCGCCGCGACACCAATTCCGCTGGTGCCGCCTTGCACCAGCAGCGATTCACCGGCCGACAGTCGCCCGCGGTCGAATACGTTGCTCCACACGGTGAAGAACGTTTCTGGCAAACCGGCCGCCTCTGCAAACGACAGCGCGCGTGGTTTCGGCAAGCACTGGGCACTCGGGGCAACGCAGTATTCGGCATAGCCGCCACCGGCGACCAGCGCGCACACCGCATCGCCTATCTTCAAACCGGAAGCGCCGACATCGCCCGCTTCGATCGTGCCGGAGACTTCCAGGCCGGGAATGTCCGACGCGCCGGCCGGCGGTGCGTAGCCGCCCTTGCGCTGCAGTACATCGGGTCGATTGATGCCTGCCGCGTTCACTCGAACCAACACCTCGCCGGCGCCCGGCTCCGGGCGAGAACGCTCGGCCAAGCGCAGTACCTCCGGCCCGCCGGGTTGCGCGATCTCGATCACGCGCATCGAGTCCTGTTTCACGATCGACCTCCCAGATGCTTCCACAAGAACGTGTATTCGATGGCGTTCATCAGCGCGCGCTGCTCGTTGTTCGACGCGGCACCGTGGCCGCCCTCAATGTTCTCGTAGTACCAGACATCATGCCCCTGCTCGCGCATGCGCGCGAACATCTTGCGCGCGTGCGCGGGATGCACCCGATCGTCGCGTGTGGAGGTGATGAAGAGTGTCGGTGGATAGTGGGCATCCTTGCGCACGTTGTGGTACGGCGAATACTTCGAGATGTACGCCCATTGTTCCGGCACATCCGGATCGCCGTACTCGGCCATCCAGCTCGCGCCGGCCAGCAGCTTGTTGTAGCGTCGCATGTCGAGCAAGGGCACCTGCGCCACTGCGCCACCGAAGAGCTCCGGGCGTTGCGTCAGCGCGGCCCCGATCAGCAATCCGCCGTTGCTGCCGCCACGAATGCCGATCTGTTCGGGCGCCGCAATACCGCGCCGGACGATGTCCTCGGCAATCGCAATGAAATCATCGAACGCGTTCTGGCGCTTTTCCTTTAGCGCGGCCTGGTGCCACCCCGGGCCAAATTCCCCTCCGCCCCGAATATTGGCTATGACGAGCACACCGCCGCGAGCCAGCCATGCACGGCCGAGACCGCCGCTGTAAAACGGCTCGAGCGAGATTTCGAACCCGCCATAGCCGTACAACATCGTCGGTGCACGTTTCAACCCGGGTGTGCCGACGACGAAGTAAGGCACTCGCGCGCCATCGCGCGATCTCGCCTCCAGCTGCTGCACCGTCATGCCCGACGCGTCAAACAATGCGGGCATCGATTTCAGCTTCTCGATCGGTTCGCGCGCGGCGCCGATGAACAACGTCGGTGGCGTGAGGAAATCCTGATACGTGATGAAAATCTGGTCGGTTTGGTAGCGATCGACCGGACGCGCACTCGCTGCTCCCAGCGATGGCAGCGCGATCTCGTGCCTGCTCCATCCGGTACTCGTTGGGGTCAGCGAAAAAACGCGGCTCCGGACGTTATCCAGCACGTCAAGCACAACGGTGTTGCGAGTGACCGACCAGTTCTGCAGCGCCGCGCGAGCAGTGGGCTCGAACAGAACATCGAATGCGGGCCGACCCTCCAAAAAATCCTGAGTGCGTGCCGCAATCAGCGCACCGGCCGGATACGAGTGGCCATTCGTGTTCCAAGCCGATCGAAGGCGTACCACCAGCCATGGTCCGGCGATGCGCGCCGCTGCGTCGGTCGGTAGCGCAAGTTGCACCGGTGCGCCATCGCGCAGCACGAAGGTTTCGCTGTTGTAGAACGCGATCGAGCGCCGCACCCCTTCGGCAATCCGAGTCGCGCCGTCACGGACCTCATGATCGACCCACGCCTGGACGCCGACATCCGTGCGCGTGCCTTCGAACACCGTCACGGCCTGGGCCAGCGGGGTGCCCCGCTGCCAGCGCTTGACGATGCGCGCATAGCCGCTGTCGGTCATGCTGCCGGGGCCGAAGTCGGTGGCAACGTAAACGGTATCGCGATCGCGCCAGACGACATCCGACTTGGCTTCGGGCAATACGAAACCGTGGCTGACGAACTCGCGCCCGGCAAGATCGAACTCGCGCACGACGGTGGCATCACCGCCCCCGCGCGATAATTGAATCAGGCAGCGCTCGCCGCGTGGCGGCAGGCACTCCGCACCCTTCCAGACCCAGTTCTCTTTTTCGGCGCGCGCCAAAGCGTCAATATCGAGCACCGTCTCCCACGCGGTTTGCGCCTTGCGATACTCGGCCCACTTGGTACGGCGCCAGAGGCCGCGTGGATTGGTCCGGTCCTGCCAGAAGTTGTAGAGCCAGTCGCCATGTACATCGACCTGGGCGATTCGATCGCGCGAGTCGAGCACGTCACGCACGGCATCGCGAATCTGACCAAACTCCGTGCGCTCGCGCAGCTCGGACAGCGTGCGCGCGCTGGCAACGCGCGCAAAGTCGAGGGCACGCGCGCCATCGACTTCTTCAAGCCACAGGTATGGATCGTCTTGTTCAGTGACCATCGGGGTTTGCGCAGACAACGCGGCCATCCAGCCGAGCATGATCGGCGCGAGGCACACCTTTGCGAGCACAGAAGCGTTCATAAAAAACAAAGGCGCCGTTGGCGGCGCCTCGTCTCACCAGGCAAACAGCTATTGTTGCTGTTGAGCCGCTGCATCACCGTTGACAGCCTTCATCGACAGCCGGACGCGCCCCTTTTCGTCGGCTTCGATCACCTTGACCTTGACCGCCTGGCCTTCCTTCAAATAATCCGCCACCGCGTTGACCCGCTCGTTGGCGATCTGCGAAATGTGCAGCAAGCCGTCCTTGCCCGGCAGGATCTGCACGATCGCGCCGAAGTCGAGCAGGCGCAGGACGGTGCCGTCGTACACCTTGCCGACTTCGACTTCAGCCGTCAGCTCGGCGATGCGGCGCTGCGCCTCCTTGCCCTTTTCCTGATCCACGCTGGCGATGATGATCGTGCCATCGTCCTCGATGTCGATCTGCGTACCGGTCTCTTCGGTCAGCGCGCGAATCACCGCGCCGCCCTTTCCGATCACATCGCGGATCTTTTCCGGATTGATCTTCATCTTGATCATGCGCGGCGCAAATGCCGAAAGCTCGCCGCGTGACGCGCCGATCGCATCCTGCATTTTCTGCAGGATGTGCATGCGCGCCTCTTTTGCCTGCGCCAGCGCGACCTGCATGATCTCGCGTGTAATGCCTTCAATCTTGATGTCCATCTGCAGCGCCGTGACACCTGTCGCAGTGCCCGCCACCTTGAAGTCCATGTCTCCCAGGTGATCTTCGTCGCCCAGAATGTCGGTCAACACCGCGAACTTGTTACCTTCCTTGATCAACCCCATCGCGACCCCGGCGACGTGCGCCTTCATCGGCACGCCGGCGTCCATCAGCGCCAGACACCCGCCGCACACGGAAGCCATCGACGATGAACCGTTCGACTCGGTGATCTCGGACACAACCCGCAGCGAATACTGAAAGTCTTCATATGACGGCAGGCAGGCCACCAGCGCGCGCTTCGCCAGCCGGCCATGGCCGACTTCGCGTCGCTTCGGCGTTCCCACTCTGCCAGTCTCGCCGGTGGCGAACGGCGGCATGTTGTAGTGGAGCATGAAGCGCTCGCGATACTCGCCCTGGAGCGCGTCGATGATCTGCTCGTCCTGCTTGGTGCCCAGCGTGGCGATTACCAGCGCCTGCGTCTCGCCGCGCGTGAACAAGGCCGAGCCGTGCGTGCGCGGCAGAACACCCAATCGAATCTCGATCGGCCGCACGGTCCGCGTATCGCGGCCGTCGATACGTGGCTCGCCGTCGAGAATCTGGCTGCGAACGATCTTGGCCTCGAGGTCGAACATGATGTTGCTGATCTCGTTGCCGTCGGCCGCCGGCTGGCCGCTCGATGCCGCATCGGCAGCTGCAGAACTCAGCGTCGATGCATAGATTTCTTTCAGGCGATTCTGGCGCGCCTGCTTGCTGCGCATCTGATACGCCTCGCGTAACGTGGGTCCGACGTTCTGCATCACGGATGCAATCAGCGCTTCGTTCTTCGCTGCCGGCTGCCATTCCCACGCCGGCTTGCCGGCGTCTCGCACCAGGTCGTGAATCGCGTTGATCACGGCCTGCATCTGCTGATGCCCGTGCATCACGCCACCCAGCATCACATCCTCGGGCAGCTGATCGGCTTCAGACTCGACCATCAGAACTGCGCGCTCGGTGCCGGCGACGACCAGGTTCAGCTGCGAAGCGGTCAACTGCGTTGCCGTCGGATTGATCACGTACTGACCGTCGACATAGCCGACACGCGCCGCACCGATCGGACCCTTGAACGGAAGGCCCGACAGCGACATCGCTGCCGATGCGCCGATCAGTGCCGGAATATCCGGGTCGATCTCGGAATCGACGGACAGCACGTGAATGACAACCTGCACTTCGTTGTAAAAACCATCGGGAAACAGCGGACGAAGCGGGCGATCGATCAGGCGCGAAGTCAGTGTTTCCTTTTCCGAAGGGCGGCCTTCCCGCTTGAAGAAGCCGCCCGGAATGCGGCCGGCTGCGTAGGTCTTTTCGATGTAGTCGACTGTCAGCGGAAAGAAATCCTGGCCGGGCTTGGCCGTTCTGCGCGCAACGACCGTTGCCAGCACCATCGTGTCGCCGATCGAGCACAGCACCGCACCGTCCGACTGGCGAGCGATCTCGCCGGTTTCCAGTGTCACGGTGTGCGCGCCGTACGAAAAGCTCTTCGTCACT
>JBGSWY010000493.1:0-4134 GCA_041751715.1 Burkholderiaceae bacterium | reverse complement strand
AGGTTCCCGCCGAGATCGAGCTTGACCGGTTCGATGCGCTATCGGTACATGCCGTCGCCTTCGATTTGAACGGCGACGCGGTCGGCACCGGGCGGTTGTTGCCCGATGGGCATATCGGCCGCATGGCCGTGGCGCAGTCGGTGCGCGGCAATGGCATCGGCAGCGCGCTGCTCAAGGCCTTGATGGATGAAGCGCGCCAGCGCGGCCACGCACAGGCGGTGTTGAGTGCGCAGACGCATGCGATCGGGTTTTATCGCCGGCACGGTTACTCGGTGCAGGGCGATCAGTACGACGATGCCGGTATCGCGCACGTCGACATGCGGTGCGCGCTTTAACCCAACCTACCGCGCTTTGGCCAAATTGCTAGCGCGATCCGCGCATGCGCGCCGGTTGTGCCGCGCGATCGATCGTGAACTCGTAGTGCCGGTCGAAGAAACGCTCGGGATCGGTGGTGTCGTAGGTGCGCTCGAAATACGTCGTCAGCCCGTCATTACGCACGGTCAGTACCGTGCTGGTGCGCGTGCCATAGCCGTTGGCGCGGATCTGGATCGCCGATAACGCGCGCTCCCACTCATAGGGAACACCGGTGGACGGAAGCTCCGCATCGCGCGCGAGCTCTCGATTCTCGAGCAGCCGCACCAGGCGCTCGACATCGACTCGGGACGCGATCGAACACGCAAAGCCGCCGACAGCGCGCGCCACCTTGGGCCATGGCGTGTCAAGGTAGCCGTTGGACAGGCCGTACACGCCAGGGGCCAGCGCGCGGGCAGTCTCGCCGCTGCGGTTGCTGAAGTAATCGAGCCGCGGCTCGGCCACCGCGTTATCGACCGGCCCGACATCGCCGACGAGCAGATTAAATGCGTTGTACGCATTCATTCGCGGCGCATTCGACTCGAACCAGGTGGCGGGTGTTTCCGGCGCCTGCAGTGCCGACAGCACCAGTGTGCCGCGCGATGGCGCATGCGGATTGCGCTCGTTCGGCGCGCGCACGTTGGTGAGAGCCGCGAAGCGCCCGCGGCGGGTAATGCCGAGCCAGGTACCCCCCGCTTCTTCATCGTGACCTGCGAGCACCGACACCGCGTGGCCCCACCATGACGCCGGACGGGTGCGGCGCGCGTAAAACTCGTCGCGATTGGCGGCCACCACCAGCGGATAGTCCGGATGTGAGCGCCAGGCGAAGACCATCAGGCACATGTCAGAGGTCCTGAAATCGTTCGACGTGACGCGCGCTGCGCAGCTCGACCGGCAAGCCTGATCGAGCCAGCGCGTGGTCAAGCGCTGCCGCGAAGCGCTCGGCTTGATCGATGTGCTCGTAGATTTCCATCAATGTCGTGGGGTCACCTGCATCGACGCTTTGTACCAGACGCCCCGCGGTGCCGGTGGTGGCTGCAAGCGCTGCCTGCATTGACCGTACCCGTCCAATCGTTTCACTAAGTCCCGCGCTCGAACACTTGTAATAGACGTACCAGTGTTCCATCCCGCCTCATGCAGTGGGATCGAAAAGCGTGTAAGGCAGCGGCCGCAGCATCAGTTGCGGACCATCGACTCCTTGCAGATGAAGCGAGCCCGCTTCGAGCCGATCGACCGGCGCTTCGAACAGCAGCCCGCTTCCGCCCGCGGGCGAGGCGGATGCCATCACCACGGTGCCGACAGGCTGCTGAGCATCGCTGTGATAAATATCCGCCGCCGCGCTTACATCGGTGGCATCGACATGGGCAATGTTCATGCGACGCTTCAGCTTGCCGAGGTACTGGCTACGCGCAACGATTTCCTGGCCCGGATAGCAACCCTTCTTGAAGTCGACGCCGCCGAGCACTTCCAGGTTGAGCATCTGCGGAACGAATTTTTCCTGAGTGGCTGCGAAAACGGTCGGCACGGCGGCCTCGATCTCGCTCGCCCACCACGCGTTGCTCGGAGCGCGTGTAGCCGTATCCGCCAACGGCAGCGGTGACCCGCTCGGCAGCGTCAACAGGAAGCGCTCAACACCGGCAGGTGTCGGCAGCACACGAGCGACCCGAACGTCGCCGGTGAGTCTTGAGCTCCATGGCGCATCGGGTACCGCAAGCCCGGCCTCGCCCGATACGCGCGCACTATCGAAACCGAGCAATGCATAAGTGGCCCAACCATCGCTGACATCGGCGACCTTCGCCTTGGCGCGCAACACAAACATCGACAGGCGCTTGACGATCGACGCGATGAGCTCGCGCGGCATGCGCAGATACACCGTGTCCTCGGCGCGCCACTGGTGAAACGTTGCGAGCAATCGGCCCTTGGGGGTGCAGTAGCCCGACAGCTGCATTTGATCCGCTCGCAATTGAGCGACATCGTTGGTCAATTGCGATTGCAGGAAGGAAATTGCATCCGCACCGCTGACCGAAATGACACCGAGCTCCGGTAGCGCAACCAGCGTCGGAGATTCAATCGAAGAGGCGAGTGCAGGCACGTCGGGATGCTCGAAAGGTTGATTGCGCAGATTAATATAAGGAACAGTCTTTAGTTGGGCCTTTCTCTTTATTGTTCAATGACACCGTCTCAATGAAAAAACGCAGTCGGGCACGTGGTTGGGTCAGCGTCGCGCTGTTCACGGGCATGTTGCTGTGTGCCGCGGGGCTCGTCGGCCGCTGGTACCTGTTCGTGCGGCCGCTGCCGATGGGCGCAGAGCGCGTCGAATTTCGAGTGCCTGCGGGTAGTTCGGTGCGAGGTATCGCGCAGGCGGCGCAGGCGGCAGGCATAGTGGTCAATGCGGATGCGATGGTCGCGGTCTCGCGGCTGACGGACGCAGACCAATCGCTGCGCGCCGGGCGCTATGCGGCCGAGCGCGGCATCACGCTCGGCGGGTTACTCGCCAAGATGCAGGCGGGCGATGTGCTGCGCGAGCGCTTGACCGTGGTTGAGGGAGTCTCGTTTCGGGAGATGCGCGCGTTACTCGCAGCTCAAGCCGAGCTCAAGCAGGAGACCGCTCGCCGGTCGCCAGCCGAACTGCTGAAGATGATCGGTGCCGAGCAGGGGCACCCGGAAGGGCTGTTCGCCCCGGAGACCTATGTTTATGACCCCGGGACGACGGATCTGGAGATTTACCGGCAGGCGTATCGCGCCCAGATGAAGTTGTTGCAGGACGCATGGGCGCAGCGCGCGCCGGATCTGCCGTACAAAAGCCCGTACGAAGCGCTGATCATGGCGTCGATCATCGAGAAGGAAACCGGCCAGCCTGCGGAGCGCACGACGATCGCAGGGGTGTTCGTCAACCGGTTGCGGCTCGGCATGCTGTTGCAAACCGATCCGACGGTGATTTACGGGCTTGGCACCAGTTTCGACGGCAACCTGCGCAAGCGCGATCTGCTCACCGACGGGCCCTACAACTCGTACACGCGCACCGGCTTGCCGCCGACGCCGATCGCGCTACCTGGTCGCGCGTCGATCGAAGCTGCGCTGCGACCCGCCCCCACGTCGGCGCTGTACTTCGTGGCGCGCGGCGACGGCACCTCGCAATTCTCGGCCACGCTGCCCGAACACAACCGAGCGGTCGACAAGTATCAACGAGGCATTCGGTGACCGCCCGCGGGCGCTTTGTGACGTTCGAGGGAATCGACGGCGCCGGCAAGAGCACTCATATCGACGCCATCGGCGCGGCATTGCGGGAGCGCGGCCTGACGACACTGCTAACACGCGAGCCGGGCGGGACTCCGCTGGGCGAATCGATACGCGAGTTGGTCCTGAATCAGCCGATGACGCGCGAAGCCGAAACGTTACTGATGTTCGCCGCGCGCGCCGAGCACGTTGCGCAGGTGATCGGGCCGGCGCTGGCAGCGGGTCAATGGGTACTGTGCGACCGCTTTACCGATGCCACGTACGCCTATCAAGCCGGAGGCCGTGGCATGGACGAGCAGCGCATCGCAGCGTTGGAGCAGTGGGTTCATCCGGACCTGCAGCCCGATCTGACGATCCTGTTTGATGTGGCGCCCAACGTTGCGGCCGCGCGTGTCGAGCATCGATTGAGGCAGTCTGGCGACGCCGATCGATTCGAGTCCGAGCCGTCGTCATTCTTCGCCGCGGTGCGTGCCATGTACCTGAAGCGAGCCGCTGCAAACCCCGCGCGCTTTTTCATCGTTGATAGCGGGCAATCACCGGACGTGG
>JBGSWY010000492.1:0-2655 GCA_041751715.1 Burkholderiaceae bacterium | reverse complement strand
CCGGCTGTGAGCTCATGCGCCGCCGTTGTCTCCGGTGCCGCGTGGCGGGCCACTTTTTTCACCGCGCCACGTTGGCGCGTCGCGGCGGGCGCGCGCACGATGAAGCGGTTGTTGACCCAGCCTTCGATTTCGGTGGGCCCTTCGACTTCCACCTTGCTCCAGCGGTCGCCCGGTTGCAGCAACAGCACGACCGCACCTTTTTTCAGCGGCGGCGCCAGGGGATCGAACGACGCATCGGGACCCTTGCGTATGTTCAGCGTGTCTGCCGTCACGACATAGCGCGGCGGCGCATCTTCGCTGCGACCGAGCGCGCGGCTGGCGATCGCCGCCAGCGGAAACGCAGGCCCCGGATCCTGCTTGCGTCCGCGCGCAATGTCTTCGTGGCCGAGCACGCCCTCGATGTGATAGTGGTCGACCAGCACCTCGGCCAGCTCGAGCGCACGCGAGATCTGCGCTTCGGTGTACGCGTGCCACGGCCGTACACCGCCGCCGTGCTTGTGCTCGGCGAGCATGACTTCGCCGGCGGGGTATTCCTTGCCGAACCACGCGACGAACTTGTCGCCGACGCGGTCCATACGACCCGCGTTGTCCAGCTCAACGCCGATCGACCAGTGGTTCAACCCCGCCAGACCGTCCCAATGGCTGACACCCGCATGCCACGTGACGATGTCAAACGGCGCAAGTTGCACGATGCTGCCGTCGCGCGCCAAGACCAGGTGCGCGGAAGCATTGTCGCGAGGCTTGCGCGTGCACAGCGACTCGACTGAGCTGTCGCACGATCGGCCGGCCGTGTAGTGAAAGACGAGATAGCGCGGCTTCAACTGGCCGCCGTGATTCGGCGTGGCGCGGAAGCTGACACCGTCCCCGACGAGGCGGTGATTGCGGATGCTCAGCATGCGAGTGCTCAGACCGTGAACGGCCGCTGCACGACGAAGCGCGCGACGTCGCCCAGCAGGTACAGGTTGGGCGTCTGCGTGGCCGACATGCCGGCGCGGATGGCGGCATGGAAACTCGCATAGCTGCCCTGGTACGCGCCGAGTTTCCACACCTGCAGCAGCTGAGCGGTAAACGCGCCGTTCTGGTCGCCGTCCATCGAGGTCTGGTTGTCCTGGCACCCGGAGATCAGGATCACTGCGGCTTTGAACTTACGCACGATGCCGCTCACTCGACCGCTGCTGACGCTGAGGTTGGACAGCACCGCGTCCGGATCGGCGACGCTGGCTTTGCCGGCCGATTTGGCAATGTTCTTCTGCAGCCTGTCGTAGAACGCCTGGTGCTGCGCGTAGACACGCCGGCCGACCTCGATCGGCATCATCTTCGAGCGCGCGGTGCCCGGCACAGCATCCGTGCTCGGCACGCGGGCCCGCGTGACCGTGCCCGAATGGCAGCTGTCGGATAACACGACGATGCGCACGCCGGCAGCAAAGCGGCTCAACTCAAAGTACAGCTCATCGTCGATCAGTTGGCCGTCATAAAGGCACCAGGTTTCGTCCTGCTTGTCGGCCTCGTCACCGGAGACGTCGGGCACTTGACCGCCATGGCCCGAGAAGGTGAGAAAAAAGAGGTCGCCCTTGCGCAACGCTTTGGCAGCGCTGCGGATGCCGGCCAGCGTGCTGGCGCGCGTGCCTTTCTTCGTAAGCAGTACATTGGCTTTCATCCCCTGCGAGCGAGCCAATGCTGCCATGTCATTCGCATCGAATTCGCACGCCGCGAGCGGGCCGGTCCATCCACCATACGCCGCAGCACCGACGGTATTCAAACCAATATGCAGGGACCGCGCGCGCGCCCTTGCAGCCACAGCCTTGCGTTTCTTATTTGCCATGGGGGTCTCTTTCGAGTAAGAGCGCGATCATCGCGGCAATCGACCGCCATATCAACAGGCTCGATGTCAAACCGGCCGTGAATAATCAACACACCCGACCGTGGCAAATCCCCGGCTGATCTTTCTCTTCAGCGGTCACATGATCGATCAGATGGATCGCAACCCTGCACGGTTTCCGCCGGCATGCGAGCCGAGGGTCGCCGCCGAGATTGACGCAAAGCTGACCGAGCTTGGCGCGGGCGCCATGGACCTCGGGATCACTCAAGGCGCGTGCGGAGGAGATCTATTGTTTGCCGAGGCCATGCTCAAACGCGGCGCGGCGTTGCAGCTGTATCTGCCCTTGGTCGAAGAAGCGTTCGTGAAGGCGTCCGTCGATTTCAGGAAGGCATCGTCCAACGTGCCCGATCGTTGGCGCGATCGGTTCCTAGCCGTTCGACGCCTTCCATCGGTACGAACGACCGTCATGCCGGCCGGCGCATCTGCAGAGCGTGGCGATGCTTTCGAGCGATGCAATCTCCGGATGCTCGAGCGTGCATTCTCGTATGGCGCAGACAAAGTTCGCTTCATCTGCGTGTGGAATGGTGCGGGCGGCGATGGGCCGGGTGGCACGGAACACATGCGCAAGGCCGTGCAGCAACGTGGCGGCGAGGAATACTGGATCGATATCCGCAAACTGTGCAAGCAGCCTTGAGGGTCGCCGTGCCGATCTACTTGTGCACGTACAGCGCACGCGCCTAACATCGTTGCGAGAACGATCCGATCGCCATCGCAAGGAAAGTCGATGCCCAACCATCTGCAACCGATTACGCAGGTGAACTCCACCGATTTCGAGA
>JBGSWY010000491.1:0-3059 GCA_041751715.1 Burkholderiaceae bacterium | reverse complement strand
TATTCAAGGCATGCCGGCGATTGACGCGGCCCACCAAACTGATTAAAAGTGATCGATGGACGGCACCCTCGTCTACTCGAAGACGCCCATAGGCATCGCAGAGATTTCATTGCGCAGCGCGCAGTTGCCGATGACGACGCGCCGTGTGCTGATCATGATCGACGGCAAGCGAACGGTCGATGACCTGTCGATCCTCCTAAAGCCCGGCGAAATCGACAGTGTCATCGCGAGCCTGGAAGGCGGCGGACTGATTCAGCGCATCTCGCATCAGGGCGCCATCGATGTGCCGACCATCAACGGCCGCGACACCGAGTCGAGCCTGCCCTCGGCGTTGAGTGGCCCCAGCACGACCGGCGGACTGGACGACCGCGACCCGAATCCGATTACGTTGGAAGAAGTCAAGCGGCGTGCGGTGCGGGGACTGAACGATCGCCTGGGTCCGGACGCCGAAACGCTGGCGATCCGTATCGAGAATTGCCGTACGATCGAGCAGTTTCGCAACTGCGTGCGCGAAGCTGAGCGGTTTATAACGATGGCGCTCGGCACCAACGCGGCGCAGGAATATCTGCGATCACTGCGTCGGCGCGGGTAGGTGGTCGGTTTCGTACTGAAACTGTATTGAACCGCCCGGCGGGCCCACGTTCCAACCTCTTTCCTGACGCTCCTTTGCACCTGCTTTCGCTCCCCATGTTTCGTTCCGTGCTGACGCTGGCCTCGACATTTTTTTTGTTAGCGGCGTCGCAAGTCTGGGCTCAGCCGGCACCGACACTGGCAGCCCGCTCGTGGTTGCTGATCGATGCCACCAGCGGAGCAAGGCTGGCGGCGCACGAGCCTTCAGCTCGTCTCGAGCCGGCATCGCTGACCAAGCTGATGGCAGCCTACGTCGTGTTCACGGCACTCAATGAGGACCGCATCGCATTGGACGATGCGGTCACCGTGTCACCTGCCGCCTTCGCGGCGCCGGGCAAGGCAGGCGCGCGCATGTATCTGGAGCCCGGCCGCGCGGTCCGCGTCGACGAACTGCTGCGCGGAATGCTGACTGTTTCTGCGAGCGACGCCGCAGTTGCGCTGGCCGAACACAGTGCGGGCAGCCTCGATGCCTTCGTTGCGCGCATGAATGCCGAAGCGCGCCGCTTCGGCATGAGCAACACCCGCTTTGCGAATCCCACCGGGCAATCCGACGCGCAGAATTATTCAAGTGCGGAAGATCTGGCGATCCTCGCGCGCCGCCTGTTGACCGACTTTCCGCAGCATGCGGCGCTGTTTGCGCAACGCGAGTTCGCCTACAACAACGTGTCGCAGGCGAATCGCAACCGTCTTTTATGGACCGATTCGCATGTCGATGGCCTGAAGACGGGGCAACTGGCCGCTGCGGGATGGTCGATCGTGGCTACCATTGCGCGGGCGCAGGGCCAGGGCGAAACGAGCTTCCAGCGCCGCCTGATTGCGGTGGTGCTCGGCGCACCGAGCGAAGCGGCGCGCACGCAGGAAACGCTGCGCCTGATCAATCATGGCTACGCAGCGTTCGATACCGTGCGGCTGTATCGACGCGGCGATGTGCTGGCCCATCCCGAAGTATGGAAGGGCGATCGCGGCGTGGTACCGGTCGGTGTAGATCGCGATGTGTATGTGACCGTGCCGGCAAGCGAGCTGCGCGCGCTCGGTGCTGAGCCTCTGAAGTCGCGGCTTGAGCGTCCCGGACCCTTGATGGCGCCGCTGCAGCAGGGCGAAACGATCGGCCGCATGATGATCAGCGCCGGCGGGCGGGCGGTGGCCGAGGTGCCGGTAGTCGCGCTCGAGCGGGTCGCGCCCGGCGGCCTTTGGCGCCGCGCGTACGATGCCATGGTGCTGTGGTGGAGGAATCGCAGTGACTAGTGGAGAAAGTGCGGCAGAAAACGCGGCAGCGATTGCGTGGCAACAGGCAACCTGTTATCTGAACGGCGAGTGGACCGTTTTGGCCGACGCCAAAGTGTCGGTGCTCGATCGCGGCTTCATTTTTGGCGATGGCGTGTATGAAGTCGTCGCGGTCGATACGGTCGAGGGCGGTGGTATGCAAATGCGGGCGCCGTTTCGCGCACGCGAACACTTCATCCGCCTGCAACGGAGCCTCGATTTCGTTCGGATCGAGAATCCGCTCAGCCTTGAACAATGGCTCGACCTGACCGCCGAAGTCATCGACCGCCATCCATGGCCGCGCCAACTGGTCTATGTGCAGGTCACGCGCGGCGCGGCGAAACGCGATCATCCGTTTCCTGCCGGGGTCAAGCCGACGGTGTTTGTCAGCACGTCGCCCTGGCCGGCGATTCCGTCCGAGCAGATCGAGCATGGCGTAGCTGCTGTCACGCATGCGGACGAACGCTGGCTGCATTGCGATGTCAAGAGCACGTCACTGCTCGGCAACGTTCTGATGAAGCAATACGCGATCGACCATGGCGCGAGTGAAACCGTAATGCTGCGCAACGGTTTTCTGACCGAGGGATCGAGCACCAACGTCAGTGTGATCAGGGACGGCGTCATCAGCATGCCGCCGAAGACGGTGCAGATCCTGCCCGGCATTACCGTCGACGGGATTGCGCAGATTGCCGAACAGCACGGCGTCACGGTCGACGTGCGGCCGGTTGCTGCGACTGAGCTGCGATCCGCCGACGAAATCTGGCTGTGCTCGTCCGGCCGCGAACTGCTGGCGATCGCTTCACTCGACGGCACAGCAGTGGGTTCCGGCAAACCCGGCCCCATGTATCGCTCCATGTACACATGGTTCCAGCAAGCCAAACAGGCGGACGCGAGGCGCTGGACTGCTCTGCGCGCCGGGCGTCTTGGCGACAAACAAGCTGCATGACTGATGAACCGAAAGCGTCTGATCTAACGCCGCGCCCACCCGGGCTGACGTTTCCAACCGATTTCCCGATCAAGGTGATGGGCCGCCGCGTCGATGAGTTCGCGCAGGCGATCGTCGAGGTCGTGCAGGAGCACGCGCCTGACTTCGATGCCGGCACGCTCGAGATGCGGACCTCGAAAGACGGCAATTACCTGTCGGTCACCGCAACGATTCGCGCAAC
>JBGSWY010000490.1:0-5709 GCA_041751715.1 Burkholderiaceae bacterium | reverse complement strand
GGCGGGCGCCTTTGAGTGCAACGCCATCAGCAACGTCGCCGAGTGTGCATGGCAGATGGCGCACGCACGCGCATCCGCGGCATCGCTGGTCGGCGCGCGATCCAGCGAGAGCAAACGCTGCACCATTGCCTGCACCTGACGCTTGTCGGCACGGCCGAAGCCGACCACCGCCTGCTTGATGCGCAAGGCGGCGTACTCATGAACGACGAGTCCTTCGGTGACCGCAGCACAGATCGCCGCGCCACGCGCCTGTCCGAGCAACAGCGTCGATTGCGGGTTGACGTTGACGAAAACTTTTTCGACCGTCGCAACGTGCGGTTGAGTATCGCGAATGACATCGCCCAGCGATCGCAGGATCGTACCGAGCCGTTCATGCAAATCGCCGGCGGGCACACGAATCACACCGGCTGCAATGTATGTAAGTCGCGGGCCCTCGGCCTCTACGACGCCATAACCTGTCCGATTGAGACCGGGATCGATGCCGAGGATTCGAAGAGGGGAAGATGGCACTGGTGGATTGTGCCACCGGTCGCAGCGCGCAAGCGTTGGGCGGAGCTGCCCTGCCTGGACGTCGGTCGCTTCGCGACTGCTCTGCGGTACTCGCGCCAGCGGCGGGCCTGCAAACTCGCTTCGCTCAGACAACCAGGCCCTGAAAGACCCGCTGGCGCTCCGCTCCTCGACGACGTCCCAAAGGCAGGCCAGCTCCACCCAACGCTTGCGCGTCGAGGCACTCTCGCATATTGGGGGGGGAAAGAGAAAAAACATCTCGAATCGAGGCACTGTCTCAACAGCAGCGGCTGGCGCAGATGCGCCGCCTTTGAGTCGTCGCCCGAGGAACGGAGCAACGCCGGGGCTTTCAAGCGAAATAACGCTTTAGCCTTATTTCGCGCCGGCGTTGTGAGTACCGCAGTGGTTGGCACGGAGTGCCCGACGACTTAGGCGGCGCAGCTGCGCCAGCCGCTGCTGCGCGACGCGAGGAAAATCAATGACGAAAGTGCCTCACCCCAGTAAACACCATCGCGATGCCGCGTTCGTTAGCGGCCGTGATCACTTCCTCATCCCGCATGCTGCCTCCAGGTTGGATCACGCACGATGCGCCGGCGTCGACTACTACATCGAGCCCATCGCGAAACGGGAAGAATGCATCGGAAGCAACGGCGGAGTCGGCGAGGCTGAAGCCTGCTGATTCGGCCTTGATCGACGCGATGCGCGCGGAATCGAGGCGCGACATCTGCCCTGCCCCGACGCCGAGCGTCATACCATCGAGCGCGAATACGATTGCGTTCGACTTGACGAATTTGGCAACCTTCCAGGCGAACATCAAATCGTTCGTCTGCTGCGCGGTCGGTTTGCGCTCGGTCACGATCTTCAGATCGGATGGGAGCAGCGAATGATCGTCCGGTGTTTGCACCAGCAGGCCGCCGCCGACGCGCTTGAAGTCGAAGTCGTTGTGCGCATCACCGGCAGGCACCGCGAGTAAACGCACGTTCGCCTTGGCGTTGAACACTGCGCGCGCTTCGTCGGTGTAGTCCGGCGCGATGATCACTTCGACGAACTGGCGCGAAACGGCCCGCGCTGCCTCGCCATCGACGGCGCGATTGAACGCGATGATTCCACCAAATGCCGACGTTGGATCGGTCTTGAAGGCCTCTGCGTACGCCTCGCCCGCACTCGAACCGATCGCGACGCCGCAGGGATTGGCGTGCTTGACGATGACGCATGCCGTTTCTTCGAAGCAGCGCACGCACTCCCAGGCCGCGTCGGCGTCTGCAATGTTGTTGTACGACAGTTCCTTCCCCTGCAGCTGTTTGAAGCCCGCCAGAAGCCCGGACGCGACGGTTCGGTCGCGGTAGAACGCCGCCGCCTGATGCGGATTCTCGCCGTAGCGCATCTGCTGCGCCTTGATCCATTGCCTCGAAAGCACCTCCGGAAACAAACCGCGCGAGCTTTGCTCGTCCAAGGCTGTCAGATAGTTGGCAATCGCGCCGTCGTAGTGTGCCGTGTGTGCAAAAACCTTCTTCGCCAGCGCCAGGCGCGTTGCCGGATCGATGCTGCCTTTACTTTGCAATTGATCGGCCGCCATCGCGTAGTCACCTGGATCGACGATGACCGCCACGCTTTCGTGATTCTTTGCGGCAGCACGCAGCATCGCCGGACCGCCAATATCAATGTTCTCGATCGCATCGTCGAACGAGCAGTCGGCACGCGCCACGGCCTGCTCGAACGGATACAGGTTCACCACCAGGATCTCGATCGGATCGATGTCATGCTCGGCCAGGGTGCGCATGTGTTCGACATCCGATCGCCGCGCCAGCAGGCCGGCGTGAATACGTGGGTTCAGCGTCTTCACGCGACCATCGAGGATCTCCGGAAACCCCGTGTGCTGCGAGACTTCGGTGACTTCGATGCCCTGCTCGCTCAGCAGCCGGGCGGTGCCACCGGTGGAAAGGATGCGAAATCCGAGCGCATCGAGTTGCTGCGCAAGCTCGACAACACCGCTTTTATCGGAGACGCTGATCAGCGCCCATCGGCTGCTCATAACAATCGATATTGCTGCAGCTTCTTGCGCAAGGTATTGCGGTTGATTCCGAGCAGCTCGGCAGCGGCGCACTGATTGCCATCGGCCCTGGCCATCGCAAACTGAAGTACCGGCCGCTCGACTGCGGTGGTCACCATTTCAAGCAGCGCGTGCGGGCGCGAGCCATCGAGGTCGGCAAAGTATTGATCGAGAGAGCGCAGCACGCACTGTTCAAGAGTCTCTCCACTGCGCAGGCGGCTGGCACGCTCGCTGGTCGGGTACACGAATCGCGTCGCCGCCGTGGCGGGCCCGTTTGCTCTACGCGTCGTTGCCTTTGCCGCCTTCGCCATCACTTTCGCCATCAATTGTTTCCCTAATGCAGCGTCGGGCCGTAGATCAGCCGCTCCGACCGCTCGCCGTGCGCAGCCAGAAAGTGATCGACCGCGCACCATTGTTCGGCGCAGCTATCGATCGTATTCATGCGTTCGCAAAACTCTCTGCCGCCGGCCAGCGCCTTCGTGTACCAGATGATGTGCTTGCGCGCGGTGCGCACACCCGAGTCGCCGTAGAACAGGTAATGATCTTCAAGATGGTCGAGCAACAATGCACGCACTTCGTCGACTCGCGGTGCCGACAGGTGTGCGCCGGTGGCGAGGAAGTGCGCCGTCTCGCGAAAAATCCACGGCCGCCCCTGCGCGGCGCGCCCGATCATCACGGCGTCGGCGCCGGTTTCGGCAAGTACGAACTTCGCCTTCTCCGGCGTGTCGATGTCGCCGTTGGCGATGACCGGAATCGTTACCGCCCGCTTGACTGCGCGGATCGTGTTGTATTCGGCACGCCCGGTAAAACCGCAGGCACGCGTGCGGCCGTGCAAGGTCAGCGCGGCGATACCGTGCGTCTCGGCCAGCCGCGCAACTTCGACTGCATTACGACTCGACAAGTCCCAGCCGGTGCGAAACTTCAGCGTGACCGGCACGTCGACGGCCGCCACGACCGTTTCCAATATGCGCGCCACTTGCGCTAGATCT
Organism: Burkholderiaceae bacterium; assembly: GCA_041751715.1. Lineage (GTDB taxonomy): Bacteria > Pseudomonadota > Gammaproteobacteria > Burkholderiales > Burkholderiaceae_F > JACCZX01. Next base: position 2,163 of record JBGSWY010000490.1, on the reverse strand, counting down.
TTCAGCAATGCCGAGCCGCACGCCACGTTGCATACCTTTTTTGCCGGGCAGCCCATATTGATGTCGATGATCTGCGCGCCCCGATCGACGTTGTAGCGCGCGGCTTCGGCCAGCATCTGCGGATCGGCGCCGGCCAGTTGTACGGCCACCGGCGCGCACTCGCCGTCGTGATTCAGGCGGCGCGCAGTCTTCTCGCTGGCCCAGAGCCGCGGATTCGAGGCAGCCATCTCGGAGACTGCATAGCCGGCGCCGAGCGCCTTGCACAGCCGCCGGTACGGCCGGTCCGTCACTCCCGCCATCGGCGCCACGAATACGTTGTTCGGCAGCTCGTAAGGGCCAATATTCATCGAGTTCGGAAGTTGGAAGGGGAGGTTGAAACAAAGCAGAGCGCGAATATTATCGGCTTCGCTACAAGCGTACGCCGAACATCAGCAACCGTGCGAACTCGCGTCGCAAATTCGGCACAACCGCCAATGCGGTAAGCCCTATTGACCGAGCGAGCGCGATGGGTGCAAAGCGCGTTGCAAAAAAGGCCGGCGCAACGCGCGTCAGCGCCACGATCGCAGCGCGATCGGCGCGGCGCGACTGCGTGTACGAATGCAACGAGTCAATCGGATCCGTTCCGGCTGAGTGCCTGGCGCCGATCCGATTGGCCAGCATCACGCTGTCGCGCAGCCCCAGATTCAACCCCTGCCCCGCCACTGGGTGCAGCATCTGAGCGGCGTTGCCGAGATACACGATCCGATGCTCGACCAGATCGTCTCGCGCCTGCTGATGCAGCGGGTAGCGATGGCGCGCGGCAAGTGCCAGCACGCGCAGCGTGCGCTCACCCAGCTGGGCACTTAACTCGCCGATGAATTCGGCATCGGACAACGCGCTGCGCCGATCGGCCTGCGCATTCGTCATGCACCAGACCAGCGCCATGCCCTGCGCGCCGGGCGCGGCGTTCGCTGGCAACGGCAGCAACGCCAGCGGACCGTCTCGCGTAAAGCGTTCGCACGCGCTACCGCTTTTGATTCCGGTCACTTCGACGTCGGCCACCAGGGCTGAGTAAGACGCGGATGCAGCCGGGCCGTTGCCGAGGCCCTCGGCGCTGAACGCTAGCGGCGCGATGAACGGCTCCTCGCCACCCAGGTCTATTCGAACGTTCGCCGGCGCCTGATGGACCGCGGAAATCTTCAGCGGCCGGCGCACCGAAATCAGTTCGCTCGACTCAGCGGCCGCAGACAACGCGACGATCAAATCGCCATAGCGAATCGTGGCACCGAGCATGTCTGCGCCCACGTCTCCTTCATCGATCACCGCACGTCCGAACTGGCCGACCGACGAGACGATGACGGTGCGAATCGGAGCCTGAGCATCGCCTGGCAGCTCCGTGAGCCCACCCAGCGTCTGCAACGACCCGAGCGACAGGGCAAGCAAACGTCGATCTGCGCTCGCCAGCTCAACGCTGCGGGCATCGAATACGACGCTGGGGACACGACGCTGCGCAAGCAGCAATGCAAGCGCCAGGCCGACCGGGCCGCCACCGAGAATGGCAAGAGGCTGCAAGGACGAGGCTACAGCCGAGTTGGTCATCGACGCAGCGCGGCCGCCGCAAGGCGATTCAACTGGGCGTCCAGTCGCACCAGTTCTTCCGGAGTACCGGCAGTCAGCCAGCGGCCTGCGTAGTGTTCCCCGTTGACCCGGCCCGCGCGCGCGGCCTCATACAGCCAGGGAAACAAGGCGGCGCGCCGTGCGGTGACCTGGTTGAACAGGCGCGGCGCGAAGACGCCGACATTCGCGTACGTCAGGCGCGGCGTCGCGTCCGGATCGATACGCTGATCCACCAGGCCCATGTCTCCGCGCAAGTGATGCAGAGGGTTGTCGACCAGCACCAGATGCGCATCGGCACTGCCTCGCCGCAACGTGGCGCCCGCATCGGCAAGACGCTGGTAGGGGAAATCGGTCACGACGTCGCCGCTGGTCACGATAAACGGCGCCGTGCCGAGGAGCGGCAATGCCTTGACGATGCCGCCGAGAGTTTCAAGCGCATCCTGCGCGTGCTCGCCTTCACGCGAGTAGCGAAGCGCAACCCCGTAACGCTGCCCATCGCCCAGCGCAGCTTTGAACTGATCCGGCAGATGTGCAATGTTGATGACGACCTCGCGCACGCCGGCGGCC
>JBGSWY010000489.1:0-1926 GCA_041751715.1 Burkholderiaceae bacterium | reverse complement strand
GTGTTGACGATCGGCGGCACAAAGGCCTCACCGAAGGCAGTCGATTGACTACTGTGGTGAAGCGCGCGCGCAAAGCGCTCGTCAATGGAGGACACGTGAGCTCCGAAGCGTCGAAGTGCGGATTATCGACGCGCCGCAGTTCAGCAGTCGACTGACTCCTATTTCTTGGCCTTGTACGCCTCGAGCAGCAAGTTGCGCTCCGGCATGTCCTGGAGAATCAACCGGCCCATTATTGTGTCCGCTTGCAGGCGTCCCGGTGATTGCGGCGGGGGCAGGCCGCCGGGATTGACCCGGGACAGCGTCTGCGCACGCTCCTGGAAGATCGGCGCCGGCGCCGGCCCGGGCGGACGCTCCCAGACAAACGTGATCGACTGCAGCATTTCATTGGCGTCGAAGTCGTACAGCGTCGCCTTGACGCGCGGGTCGTCGCACGCGCTGCCGCGCAGGTCGATGCGCAGGTTGTTCGTGTTCGGCACCTTGCCTTCGATGGCGGCTTCCTTGAAGCGCACGTCGGACATCGCCCGCACCTGGTTGCTACCGACCGTGCCGAGCTTGTCGAGGAGATTGTTGCGGCAGACTTCGGGCGATGGGCGCGAAAGCGTTGACGTCGGACGCGCAGGCGCAACAGAGGCCACTTGCGGTAGTGGGCCTGCTGCCGGAGTCGCCGACGGGCTTGCGGCCGTAGTGCGCGCGCTGCTCGGCGGCGCAGTCTTCGCGCTCGGCGCTGCCGCGCCCGCTCGAACCAGGGTGCAACGTTCGACGCCGACCAAAGTCGTTCGATCCGGCGACGCAAACTCGAAGCCGAAGAAATTGAACATCTTCGATTCGGGGACGGCCCAAACGACTTTGCCCTCGCCGCGATAATGAATCGGACCGAGCGAATCGTCACCGTACGAGTCGATGCTCGACCAGGTCTTTGGCTTGAACTCCGTAACGCCGGAGCCGAACAGCGTCTCGCACATTGCACCGCCGGGGTTATTCAGCATGCCCATCAGCGTGCTCATATCGTCTTTTTTGCGCGAACGCGCGGCGCCCTCGACGCGCCACCGACCCAGCAGCGGATTGCGCGCGTCAGACAGCGGCGCCATCTTCAGCAGCCTCGCTTTCGCGGCCTTCAAATCAGCTTGGGTCTGGGCGTTGTACTGAGACCCGCCCGATGGAGAGGACGGCTTCTGACCGTACATGTCATCAGCGTGCTGCTTGGCTCTGGCCGCTTCTTCGTTCCTCTTTATCTCGTCCTGGCGCCGCAGAGATTCGTTGTTGTATATGTTGCTTCGGGGATCTGACTCTGAATATTGGCCGAGCGCCGCGCTAGACGCGGCAAGCACGATGCAAGCTGCGGCCAACGTACCTGCTTGTGTCTTGCTCACCATTTCGAGCTCCTGATGGAAACAGTACGAGTAAGGGTGCCGCGCTACTTCAGCTGCGAGCGAAACTGCGACTTCCACAGTTTCTCCAGCTCAGCGGCAATAGCCGGAGACGGCGAACCGATCAGCGTTGACTTGCCCCGCTGGTAGACCTTGCCGTACACGACATCCTGCGGGCCCGAATAGAGCAGCACGACATTATTCTCGAAACAGTCGTGGTTCTTGCACGTGCTGACTTGCACGTAGTCGGCGCCGGCCACCTTGACCGCCTTGTTCTCCGAACTCGGACCGTCCAGTTTCGCCAGCCACGGCTCCTTGGTCAGCGGACCAAGCGCCTTGTAGTAGGTGGCTTTGGCCTTCGCGTTGTAGAGCAGCCCCGATGCACTCAGTTCAGTCAGCGCGTAGCCCTTGAACTTGTTCGGATCGGCTTTTGCCTGCTCGCTCGGCACTCCCGCCCCCGGCAAAGCGTTGCGGTTCGGGTCGCAGTGCCGGGAGCGCTTGCCCTTGAATGCTGCCGGCAGCGCGGCCATCACCTTCGGTCCGCCCTCGACCGCGGCGA
>JBGSWY010000488.1:0-5917 GCA_041751715.1 Burkholderiaceae bacterium | reverse complement strand
ATTCCGTTCGAACTCGCCGCTGCATAACACCGACAAGATCAAACAGCCGGTGCTGCTCGCGTACGGCGCGCAGGATCTGAGAGTCCCGCTGGACCATGGCCAGCGATTTCGAGATGCGCTGGCGAAGACCAACCCGGATGTCGAGTGGACGGTCTACGGCGATGAGGGTCACGACTGGAACAAGGTCGAAACGCGGATCGATTTCTGGAGCCGGGTGGAAAAATTCCTGCAGCGAAATATCGGAGCGCAGCAGAAGTAACGCAGCTTCCTATTTAAGTGCCTGCGCGGCTTTCTGGCGCACCGCCTCCCGCTCGGCTTCGCGCCGTTCCGTTTCCTTGTGCTTCTCGGCGCGGCGTTGCTCGTTCTTCTTGCGCTCCGCCTCCTTTTCCTGAGCGCGTTTCTCCGCCTGGGCCTGCTTCTGCTGATACCTGCGCACGTTCTCGGCACGCTCCTCGGTGGAGAGTCTGTCCTGCAAGGAGGGCTGACGGTCATCACCTCTCAGAGCTCCGCTTCGATCGCGCTGCGCAGCTTCACCCTGGGACTGCGGTTTTAGATCAGCTTCACGCGCCTGACTGGCTGCACGCGCGGCTTCTTCCCTTTGCGGACGTTGTGCATCCTCGGCGGCGCGCGTCCTTGCATCAGCGGCGCGTCGCCTGGCGACGTCTTCTGCGTCAAGCCGGCGCTGCAGGTCGTGTGCTTCGAGCTGCACCCGCTTGACTTCGCGCTCAGCCAACTCCTTTTCACGGCGCACGATATCGCGACACGAGTTGACGAAGAAGCGGCGGTAGCATGCCGCTTCGTCCGATAGGGCGCTCTGCCCGATGCGGGCCATCTCGGCATCTGCGTCCTTCAACGCTACCTGCGCCTGCACTTCATCACGGATACTTCCGGCTGGATGACGAGCACCGAAGTCGCTCGCCGCGGCGGGAAGTGTCCACAGGATCGCCAACCACAGGAAAAATCTCATCGCCGATCACCGCCTCGGCGTTTCCAGATAGTCGCGCGATTGCATCTCATGCAAGCGAGACACCGTGCGCGCAAATTCGTTCGTCAATACACCCGCCAGGTAAAGCTGCTCCGGTGCTGATTCGGCCGATGCGAGCAGCTTGATTCGGTGGTCGTACAGCACATCGACCAGCCAGGTGAAACGCCGCGCCTCCGAGGCCTGGCCTGCGCCCATGCGCGGGATGCTCGACAACAACACGGTGTGAAACTGCGCTGCGATCTCGAGATAGTCATTCTGCGAGCGCGGGCCACCACAAAGCACCGCGAAGTCGAACCAGACAGCGCCGCCAGCTCGCCGCCGCGCCCGAATCCTGCGCGCTTCGATGTGGAGCACCGGATCGTCATCATCGGCTTCGGCGATCTGCTCGAACGCGGCCTGCAACGCGGAGTCGGCTGCCGGGCCGCCGGGTGTGAGGTACGCATCGATGCGCAGCATCGCGCGCTTTCGGTAATCGATGCCGGCGTCGACCTGCACCACGTCGAGCTGCTCATTCAGCAGGTCGATGGCGGGCAGCAGGCGAACCCGATGCAGGCCATCCGGATACAGCTCGCCGGGCGGAGTGTTCGACGTCATCACGAACCCGACATTCAGTTCGACCAGCGCAGCGAGCAACCGGTGCAGGATCATCGCATCGGCGATGTCCGAGACGTGAAACTCGTCGAAGCAGATCAGGCGGTAGCGCGATGCAATGCGCCGGGCCACTTCGTCGAGTGGATTTTCAGTGCCTTTCACATCATCGAGCTCGCGATGCACGTCGCGCATGAACTGGTGAAAGTGCACCCGCGTCTTGCGAATGACCGGCACCGCCGCGAAAAACAGATCCATCAGAAAACTCTTGCCGCGGCCAACGCCTCCGCAAAGATAAATGCCGCGCGGCACCGGCGGGCGGGCGATCAGTTTCTTCAGCGCATTCGAGCGTTGCGCCTTGTACTCGACCCAGTCTTCATGCAGTTGCTGCAGTCGATCGGCAGCAGCCTGCTGCGACGAGTCGAGCGTGAAGCCGCGCTGCGCCAGTGCCGCGTCGAGCTGCGTGCGGAATGACACGGGTCGCTAAAAGTTGAGCGCCCGCTTATCGACCGCCAGCGCGGCTTCCTTGGTCGCCTCCGACAGCGAAGGATGCGCATGACAGATGCGCGCGATATCTTCACTCGACGCGCGAAACTCCATCGCGACCACCGCTTCGGCGATCAGCTCGGAAGCATACGGACCGACGATGTGCACGCCCAGGATTTCGTCGGTCTTCGCATCAGCCAGGAATTTCACCATGCCGGTGGTATCACCGAGCGCACGTGCCCGGCCGTTCGCCATGAACGGAAATGTGCCGGCCTTGTAAGCGCGGCCTTCGGCCTTCAGCTGCTGCTCGTTCTGCCCGACCCACGCAATCTCGGGCGACGTGTAAATGACCCACGGAATGGTGTTGAAGTTGACGTGGCCGTGCTGGCCGGCGATGCGCTCGGCGACAGCAACGCCCTCTTCTTCCGCCTTGTGCGCCAGCATCGGCCCGCGCACCACGTCGCCCACCGCCCACACATTGGGCACACTGGTGCGGCACTCGGCATCGACCGCGACGAACCCCCGCTCGTCCAGCTGCAGTCCGATCGCTTCGGCATCCAGACCACTGGTGTTGGGCACCCTGCCGATCGATACAATCAGCGCGTCCACAGCAAGCGTCTGTGCTTCGCCCTTTGCGTCGGTGTAACTGACCGCTACGCCCTTTTTATCGGTCTTCACATCGTTAATTTTCACGCCGAGATGAATGTTCAGTCCTTGCTTGCCGAAGACTTTCGCGGCTTCCTTGGCGATCTGCTGATCTACGGCGCCGAGAAACTCCGGTAACGCTTCAAGAATCTTTACGTCGGCCCCAAGGCGTCGCCATACCGAGCCCATCTCGAGTCCGATCACGCCTGCACCCACGACGCCAAGCCGCTTGGGCACCGCGGCGATCGACAGTGCGCCATCGTTGCTGAGAATGCGCTGTTCATCGAACTCGGCACCGGGTAGCGCGCGCGCCTTCGACCCAGTGGCAACGATTACATGCTTGCCGATGATGGTTTCATTGGCGGGTTCTGATATCGCTACCTCGCAACCGACGTCTGTTGTTGAAACGAACGATCCGCGCCCGTGAAAGAAAGAGATCTTGTTCTTCTTGAACAGATACAAAATGCCGTCGTTGTTCTGCTTGACTACCGCGTCCTTGCGTTCAAGCATTTTACGAAGATCAAGGCTTAAGCCTTTGATTTGTATACCATGGTCTGCGAAAGAGTGGCCAGCATGCTCGAAGTTTTCCGACGATTGCAGCAATGCCTTCGATGGAATGCAGCCGATATTGGTGCACGTCCCTCCCGGCGCCGGACCGCCGGCCTTGTCCCTCCAGTCGTCGATACAGGCCGTCGCAAACCCGAGTTGCGCTGCGCGAATCGCTGCGATGTAGCCGCCGGGTCCGCCACCGATGACGACGACGTCAAAGTTTTTCGACATCAGACTTCGAGCAACAGGCGGGCGGGATCTTCGAGCGCTTCCTTCATCGCGACCAGCGACAGCACCGCTTCACGGCCATCGATGATCCGATGGTCGTATGAAAGCGCCAGATAGTTCATCGGCCGGATCACGATCTGGCCGTCTTCGACCACCGGCCGCTCCTTGGTCGCATGAATGCCCAGAATGGCAGATTGAGGTGGATTGATGATCGGCGTCGAAAGCATTGAGCCGAACACGCCGCCATTGGAAATCGAGAACGTGCCGCCGGTCAGCTCTTCCAGCGCAAGCTTGCCATCGCCGGCGCGCTTGCCGTAGTCGGCGATTTTCTTTTCGATGTCGCCGAATGTCATCTGGTCCGCATCGCGCAGGATCGGCACCACCAGACCGCGCGGAGAACCGACGGCGATGCCGATATCGAAGTAGCCGTGATAGACGATATCGGTGCCATCGACCGATGCATTGACCACCGGAAAGCGCTTCAGCGCCGCCACCGCTGCCTTTACGAAGAACGACATGAAGCCGAGCTTGACGCCGTGCTCCTTCTCGAACTTCTCCTTGTAACGATTGCGCAGCTCCAGCAGCGGCTGCATGTTCACTTCGTTGAACGTCGTCAGGATGGCCGCGGTCGACTGCGACTGGACCAGGCGCTCCGCCACACGCTGGCGCAGGCGCGACATCGGGACTCGCTGTTCGGGGCGATTGCCGAGTTCCGCGATGTCGATCGGCGCTCGCACTTCCGGCAGCGACGGTCGCCCAGCAGAGTTGGGTGCGGGAGCAGGAGCCACAGCGGGCTTGGCCTTCGCTTCGGCCGCGCCGATGACATCGCCCTTGGTGATGCGGCCGTCCTTGCCGGTTCCGGTGACCTCTGACGCCGAGATGCCGCCATCGGCCATCATCCTGGCCGCGGCCGGCATCGCGACACTGCTGGTCTGACCGGCGGCATCGGGTGGCCCTTGTTTGGCGGCGGCGGCCGGCGGCGGTGCCTGCTTCGCGTGCACGCCGGCGGCCTTGCCGGCGGTGTCGAGCTTTGCAATCAGCTCGCCTGCCATCACGGTGCTGCCGTCGGGTTTGACGATCTCCGCCATCACGCCGGCTGCAGGCGCGGGCACTTCGAGCACGACCTTGTCGGTTTCGATTTCGATCAGTGTCTCGTCGATCGCGACCGCATCACCCGGCTGTTTCTTCCACTGCAGCAGCGTCGCTTCGGCGACCGATTCGGACAACTGCGGCACTTTGACTTCAACGATGGACATTTCCGCTTCCGCTATTTGTTCAACACCAGGCCCTTGAGCTTGCCGAACGCCTGCTCGATCAGCGCCTTTTGCTGCTCGCTGTGCTTGGCGTAGTAACCGACCGCGGGCGATGCGGAAGCGGCTCGTCCTGCATAAGCAAGCTTCTGGCCGTCGGTCATGTTCTCCAGCATATGGTGCTGAACATAGAACCATGGACCCTGATTGGCGGGCTCGTCCTGGCACCATACGATCTCGGTGGCGGCCGGATACCGCTTCAACTCCGCGGCCAGCGCCTTGTGCGGGAAAGGATACAACTGCTCCATTCGAAAAATCGCAGCGTCTTTGTCTTCCCGCTCGCGCCGCGCATTCACCAGGTCGTAGTACACCTTGCCCGAGCAGCCGATCACCCGCGTTACTTTTTTGGCATCGATTGCCGGATCCGTTTCGCCGATCACCGTGCGGAACTCACCCTTCGCGAGCTCAGTCAGATCGGAGGTGGCATCCTTGGCGCGCAACAGCGATTTCGGCGTCATGATCACCAGCGGCTTGCGAAACAGCCGGATCATCTGCCGCCGCAGCAGATGGAAAATCTGCGCGGCGCTGGTCGGCTGCACCACCTGCATGTTGTTATCTGCCGCAAGTTGCAGAAACCGCTCGAGCCGCGCCGACGAATGTTCAGGGCCCTGCCCCTCGTAGCCATGCGGCAGCATCAACGTCAACCCGGACTGGCGGCCCCACTTCACTTCGCCGGACGACATGAACTGATCGACGACGACCTGCGCGCCATTGACGAAATCACCGAACTGCGCCTCCCAGATCACCAGCGCGTTGGGCTCCGCGGTCGAGTACCCATACTCGAAAGCGACGCACGCTTCCTCGGACAACACCGAATCGATCACGGTGAACGGCGCCTGGCCGTCGGCCACGTTTTCCAGCGGCGTGTAGCTGCCTTCGTCGAATTTCTCGCGGTTCTGATCATGCAGCACCGCGTGCCGATGCGAGAACGTGCCGCGCGCCGTGTCCTGGCCGGTGATGCGAACCGGGTATCCGCTCGACAGCAACGTCGCATACGCCAGATGCTCCGCCATGCCCCAGTCGAGCGGCAGCTTGCCTTCGGCCATCGAGCGCCGGTCTGCGATCACCTTCTCAACCAGCGAATGCAGCTTGAAGTTGGATGGGATCGTCGTGATGCGCTCGCCCA
>JBGSWY010000487.1:0-2288 GCA_041751715.1 Burkholderiaceae bacterium | reverse complement strand
CTTTCAGGAAACCGGCCGCGCTGGCCGTGATGGTGAGCCGGCCGATGCCTGGATGGCCTACGGATTGGCAGACGTGGTGCAACAGCGGCGCCTGATCGAGATGTCGGAGGCGGACGCGTTGTACAAACGCCTGTCCGGCGCCAAGCTCGATTCGATGCTGGGGCTCGCCGAAGCGGCCGACTGCAGAAGGGTGCGGCTGCTCGCTTATTTCGGGGAAGCCAGCGAGCCGTGCGGCAATTGCGACAACTGCCTGGCGCCGCCGCAGAGAATCGATGCCACCGAAGCCGCACGCAAGCTGTTGTCGTGCATCTACCGCTGCGAACGCGCCAGTGGTTTCGGCTTTGCCGCGACCCATATCGTCGACGTGTTACGCGGCAAGCAGACCGAGAAGGTCGCCAAGTTTGGCCATGAGCGACTCTCGACCTTCGGCATCGGCGCGGAATTGTCGGAAGCGCAGTGGCGTTTGCTGTTGCGGCACCTGGTCGCGCTGCACATCGTCGAAGTCGACCATGCGACCTTCAACGTGCTGCGACTGACCGAGGCCAGCCGGGCGGTGCTGCGCGGCGAACGCATGGTCGAACTGCGAGAGCAAAGTGCAGAGCCGCGCCGACGCAAGGCCAGACAGCGTGCAACGGGCGCGGTCGTCGATGATCCGGTGTTCGAAAAGCTGCGTGCGTGGCGCGCCGGCGTGGCGAAGGAACACGGCGTGCCTGCGTTTGTCGTCTTTCACGACGGAACCTTGCGCGCGATCGCGCAACTGCGGCCGAAGTCGCTTGATCAGCTGCGCACGATCTCCGGCATCGGTGAAAAGAAGCTGGCAACCTATGGAGACAGTCTGCTGGCGCTGCTCGGCGCCGATACTTGAAATGGAAGAACCGTGAATCCAGGCGAACACGAACTGAAATACCCGTGGGCCGATCCTCCGGCGCTCGGCACATGGCTGACTTTGCGCCCCGGAGTGCATTGGGTGCGCATGCCGCTGCCGTTCGCGCTCGATCACATCAACCTGTGGGTGCTCGACGACGAGATCGACGGGCACACCGGTTACACGCTGATCGATTGCGGCATTACCAGTGATGCCACCAAGCAATCATGGGAGCAATTGTTCGACGGCGAGTTTGCCGGCAAGCCGCTGCTGCGTGTTCTATGCACGCACTTCCATCCCGATCACTTCGGCCTGGCACACTGGCTGACGGCCGGCGGTGGCCCGCAGCGCTGGCGTGCACCACTGTGGATGACCGCGACCGAATACGCGTTCGGCCGGTACCTGTCGGCCGGCGGCGGCGACAACATCAGCGGCGAGTCGGCTGCACGCCACTTCGCGCGCAACGGCTTGAGCGATGGCGGCGCATTGCAGCAGGTTCGCGAGCGTGGCTCCGGCTACTACCCCGGATTCGTTCCCGCCGTGCCGCCCAGCTTTCACCGAATCCATGAGGCTGACGAAATCGCCATCGGCCCGGCGCACGCGAAGCGCATCTTTCGCATCATCGTCGGCTTCGGTCACGCGCCGGAGCATGCGTCGCTGTACTGCGAGGACGATCGTTTGCTGGTGGCGGGCGACATGGTGCTGCCGCGCATCTCGACCAATATCAGCGTGTTCGACCTCGAGCCGGATGCCGACCCGTTGCCGCGCTACCTGCGTTCGCTCGACCGGCTGCTGCTACTGCCGGCCGACACGCTGGTGTTGCCGTCGCACGGCAAGCCGTTCATCGGACTGCATCAGCGAATCGGGCAACAACATCGGCATCATGCCGAACGCCTCGATGAAGTGCTGGCCGCTTGCGCGACGCCGCAGACCGCGGCCGGCATCGTACCGGTGCTGTTCAGGCGCGCGCTCGACCTGCATCAGATGACGTTCGCGCTCGGTGAATCGCTCGCGCATCTGCATGCGCTGTGGTACGAAGGCAAGCTCGAGCGGCGCGAAGGCGCCGGCGTTTATCGCTTCAGCGCAGCTTCATAGCTGAGACGAAAACAGGCCCGCAAAGCGTTCCGACAACTTTTCATTCCACGGACGCGCCTCCCATTGCTCGTAGGTGGTGCGCAGCGCCTGCTTCAGATCAACCTCGAAGGTTTCAGTCTGCACGCGCGCAAAGCCGGCGTCGTAGACATTCAGATTGGCCTCGTCGTTTAACCGGAACGAGCGGGGATCGAAATTGGTCGAGCCGACCGATGACCACAGACCGTCGACGATGAGCAGTTTCACGTGATACATCGTCGGCTGATATTCGTGAATCAGCGCGCCCGCCTGCAGCAGCGGTCCCCAGCTTGCGCGCGACGCACCGCGCACA
>JBGSWY010000486.1:0-3732 GCA_041751715.1 Burkholderiaceae bacterium | reverse complement strand
ACCGTCAGCGGTTGTGCATGCCGCACCGAATTCCAGAACGCTTCTACGGTTTGCCCCGACAGGATGCGGCCCGATGCATCGGTCACGGTGCCGGAAATCATCAGCGGCACGCGAGCGCCCCGGCGCTCGAACTCGGCATCGATCGCGAACAGCGCCGCCTTGGCATTCAATGTATCGAAAATCGTTTCGACGATCAGCAGCTCGGCGCCACCATCGAGCAGGCCGCGCGCCTGTTCGCCATAGGCTGCAACCAGCTCGTCGAACGTGACGTTGCGCGCGCCCGGATCGTTGACATCGGGCGAGATCGATGCCGTCTTCGGCGTCGGGCCAAGAGCGCCGACCACAAAGCGTGGTTGATCGGGCGTCGAATACTGTGCGCAAACATCCTTCGCAATCTTGGCCGCTTCGAGATTGATGTCGTAGGCAACGTGCGCCAAGCCATAGTCGGCTTGCGCGATCGACGTCGCGCCGAACGTATTCGTCTCGATCAGATCGGCGCCCGCTTCGAGATAAGCCTGATGAATCTCGCGCACGATCTTCGGCTGGGTCAACGACAGCAGATCGTTGTTGCCGCGCACGTCGACCGCATGATCGGCAAAGCGCGCACCGCGAAAGTCCGCTTCGGACAGTTTGTAGCGCTGGATCATCGTGCCCATTGCGCCATCGAGCATCAGAATGCGGCGCGTGAGCAATTCGCGCAACTTTGCTTCGACTGTGGCTTCGACCGTGTTCATGCCGCGAATTGTATCGAGTGGCTCCACGCCACGTTAGATCAACGGGTTGCTTGCTTAATCAGGTCAGCCGCCTTCTCCGCAATCATGATCACCGGTGCGTTGGTGTTACCCGATATCAAGGTGGGTATCACCGAAGCGTCGATTACACGCAGGCTGTCGATGCCGCGCACGCGCAACTCCAGGTCCACTACCGAGCGATCATCGGCGCCCATGCGACACGTTCCGACCGGGTGATAGATGGTGTCGGCGTGCGCGCCAATCGCCTGTCTGATCTCGTCATCGCCATGCACGTCTGAAAAATACAGCTCGCGCGAAGAGTCGCCGCCGCCATCGCCGGCGAATGCAGGTTGCGCAAAGATCTTGCGTACCCACTTGAATCCGCGCACCAGCGTTTCGAGATCGGCAGACTCCGATAGAAACGCCGGGTCGATCAACGGCGGCTCGCGCATATCAGGCGACGCGAGGCGCACGGTGCCACGGCTGGCAGGCCGCAGCGCGGTCGCGTGACAGCTCATGCCATGTCCCCAGTGATAAGTCCGGGTGTGGTTGTCGACCATGCCGATCACGAAGTGCAACTGCAGATCGGGCCGGTCGTTTTACGGCGATGTGCGGATGAACGCACCGGCTTCCGCGAAGTTGGAAGTCAGTATGCCGCGCCGCTCGCTACGCCAGCGCATGATCGCGCGCATCAGCTTGACGCCGCCGATCACCGAGAATCCCAGCAGTTCGGTATTCGCAACGCGCCGGTTGATCGTGATGTCGGGGTGATCTTGCAGGTTGTTGCCCACCGGCAAGTCGGTGATCGGCTCGATGCCAAGTTCACGCAGATGCGATGCGGGCCCGATGCCGGACACCATCAGCAACTGCGGAGACTGCAGCGCACCGGCCGCCACCAGCACCTCGCGCCGCGCGCGGATTTCGCGGGCGACTTTGCCCTGTTCGAACCGCACACCGACCGCACGCCGTGCTTCGAACACGATCTGCGTGGCGAGCGCCTGAGTTTCCACACGCAGATTCGATCGGCCGCGTGCCGGCTCCAGGTAGGCGCGCGCAGCGCTCCAGCGCTCGCCTTCCTTCTGCGTCACCTGGAACCAGCCGACGCCCTCCTGCGTTTCAGCCGCGAAATCGTCGTTGCGCGGCAGGCCTGCCTGTTGGCCCGCTTCGATAAACCTTGCCGCCATCGGATGCGGGGATCGCAGATCGGCCACATTCAGCGGGCCTGCATCGCCATGAAAGCGATTGGCGCCGCGCTCGTTGTTTTCCGCCTTGATGAAGTACGGCAGCACGTCGTTCCACGCCCAGCCGGGCGCGCCATCGGCAGCCCAGCCGTCGTAATCCTCGCGCTGGCCGCGCAGATAAATCATCGCGTTCAATGCAGACGATCCACCCAGCCCGCGCCCGCGCGGCTGATAGCCGCGCCGGCCTGCGAGCCCCGCTTGAGGCACCGTCGAGAACGCCCAGTTGCACTTGTTGCGTTTGACGATATGCAGCGCGGCGCCGGTGGGCACGCGATTGAGCACACTGTCGTTGTTGCCGCCCGCTTCCAGCAACGCGACGCTGATGGACGGATCTTCGGACAGGCGCGCCGCCAGCACGCATCCGGCAGAGCCGCCACCGATGATGATGTAGTCGAATTCCATAGCCGATCGAATGCTGCGAGCCGCATTCTCGCGTCTTAAACAGACTGCACCGAGCGACTGACTAGAATCGTTCCTCAAATCGGGGCTGCTGCTCTGGGTCTGCTCGTGAACAAATTCGCGCCGTTGCGGCTGGCTTTTTCGATGTGGGGCCTCGCCGCGGCGTTCTATCTGTACGGATTCTTTCAGCGTGTTGCGCCGGCGTCGCTTGCGCAGGATTTGATGCGCGATTTCGGGCTGACCGCGGCGGCGCTCGGCAATTTATCGGCGTTCTACTTCTATGCGTACGCCACGATGCAGTTGCCGACCGGAATACTGGTGGATCGCTACGGACCTGCCCGCGTGCTGTTCATCGGCGCGCTGATGGCAGGTGTCGGGTCGTTGCTGTTCGCCCTGTCGCCGACACCGGTGCTCGCGGCGCTCGGGCGCGCACTGATCGGCGGGTCGCACGCCGTGGCGTGGGTAGCCATGCTGCAACTGGTCACGCACTGGTTTCCGCTCAGCAAGTTCGGCACGATGACGGGGCTATCGATGGCCGTCGGGACCATCGGCGCGGTGCTGGCCGGGCCACCATTGCGTTGGCTGGCCGATGCCTACGGATGGCGCGCAGTGGTGGCGGTTAGCGGCGTGATCGCGCTCGTGCTGGCCGTCGCCATCCGCAGACTCGTGAGCGACGACCCACGCAATCGCGGCTACGAAGGCCGCGTTCCATTGCGCACCAAAGTCCGCGCGGCTGAGCGTCCTTCGATATGGCGCGGGCTGATCGACATCTGGAAGTTGCGTAACACGCGTTTGCTGTTCCTTGTGAACTCCGGCATCTGCGGCGCATTTCTTACCTTCACCGCCTTATGGGGGGTGCCGTTTTTTACGCAGGTTCACGCGCTCAGCGTGCAACAGGCGTCGTTGATCACTTCAACCATGCTGGTGTTGTTCGCGATCGGCGGACCGGTAATCGGAACCTGGTCGGATCGGCTGCAGCGCCGCAAAGCGCCGTTTCTCGCCGGCGCAGTCACCCTCACGATCAGCTTCGCCGTGTTGGCTGCGGCACCGAGTGCGCCGCTTCCCGTGCTGGTGCCCTTGCTGCTCGCGGGCGCGTTCGGCGCCGGGGCGATGGCCGTGTCGTTCGGTTTTGCGAAGGAATCCGCGCCGCCGCGACTGCAAGGCACGGTTATCGGCGCGGTCAACATGGGAGTGATGGTGGGTACGTTGATCCAGATGCCGCTGATCGGCGTCATCCTCGATGCCCATTGGAGCGGCGAAGTGATCGGCGGAGTTCGCCAGTATGACGCTGCCGCCTATCAACCCGCCTGGCTGCTCCTTGCAGGCTGGATCGCGATGTCGACGCTGTTGTTGATATTCAC
>JBGSWY010000485.1:0-10604 GCA_041751715.1 Burkholderiaceae bacterium | reverse complement strand
CCTTTCAGCGTATCGACCAGGCCGGCGGCTTTGACTGCGGCGACCAGCGTCGTGTGATCCTTCGAGTTGACCGCGTTGTCGATGATGTCCTTGCTCGCATACATCGGCGCGCCGCCGACAGTGACTTGCGCCATCGCAGCGGCGGTCGTCACGGACAGGGCCAGCGCCACGGCAAGCCCCGCGAGTTTCTTCGTTTGCATGAATTTCTCCAGTGGATAGGTGGTGCAGCGGCGCTACCCACCCGCGGTGTGGAGATGCGAGCGTTGCCGTGCTGTCCCTGTTACGGGCGAGCAGTACAACTGGATGATGATTATTTGTCGGCGTTCGACAATTGCGCCGCGGTCAGCCGGTAGTACAGACCAAACGGATCGTCACGAAGCACGTTCAAACGGCCGGCAACGACCACCGGCTCGAACGTGTGCTTGATCGCTGTCTTCGCTTTCACTTCAACGATGTACTCGGGGCCGACCGACAAACAGAACGGGCAATGCGGCGGGCGCATCGTCAACAGAAAGTGATCGTGTTTTTCACCGGCGACGATCGGCATCATGTAGCCGAGCAGCTTGACGTTTTGCTGATCGAGCTTGCGCACGTCGGAGCCGAATTGGGGAATGAAGCGCTTTCCCTCTTGCGCCGTTTTGACCTGGCCCAGCACCCTCCACGAAACGACGCCCTTGAGTTCCGGCAAGTCGTTCAGCAGCTGCGGATCGATCGGCAGCGCCATGCCACCCCGGCCGTCGATGTTCGGAGATTGTGCAGCCGCCGGACCGGCAACCGTTAGCAGCAGCATCGTCGCCACGGTCAGCCCCCGCACGTGCAATCGTTTCATCTGGTTTGCTCCCTATCGCTTATAGGCATGCCAAGCGCGTTGGCCTTTGACGGCGCAGCCGCCGCAGAGTTCTCGGTTTCATCCTCTAGCCAGCGTTTGTGCAACGTCCATGCGCGAGGCACGCCAGGCCGGCAACAGCGCCGCAATTGTCGCTGTCACAAGCGCAACAATACCGATCCACAGCAATTCCGGTGTGACATGCGCCGCCACCGGAAAAGCTCTGGCCTGCGCCAGCCACTGCCCTACGACGGCCACCGAAACGAGCCCGATCAGAATGCCGGCAATGATCGCAGCCAGGGCAAGCAACCACGCTTCCAGCACCAACATTCCGGCAATGCGCATTCGACTGGCGCCGAGCAATCGCATGATCGCAATGTCGTAGCGCCGCTCCTCAAGCGCGTTATACAGAGTGATGAAGAGCGCAAGCAGAGATGAAGCAATCAGCACCGCGGCAAACACGCGCATCGTGTCGATGCCGACGCCGACCACCGCAAACAGCCGCGCCAGCTCACTCGCCGGCGACGCTGCCATCAATCGGCTTTCGGCGTTTACCTGGCGCGGCACGATCGCGACCGCCAGCGGCGACGCGTAGCGCACCAGCAATGCCGTCACTTCGCGCTCGGCTTCCAAAATGGCGCGTTCTTCGGCGTCGGCCGGTTCGCCTTCGTGCACCCGCCATACGCTTATCTTGTCGGTGAGAATCAGCCGATCGAGCACCGTGCCGGTCGGCGCCAGCACTCCGGCCACGCGGTAGACCGAGTCTTCGTGCACGGCTCCCCCGGCCGTCAGACCGTGCGTTCCGGCAAACGTCGAGGCGAGCATGAGTCCCGTGGCGCGCGCGACGTCTGCGCCCAGCACCGCTTGCATCGGCGCGGTCCAGACGGCGCCGGCAGCCAAACGGCCACCATAGTGTTCGACCAACGCCGGCTCGGTGCCGACGATACGAAACCCCCGATAGTTATCGCCCAGCGATACCGGGATCACCTGCGCGATCAGCCGATTCGCGCGCAATTGCTCGAGCGCGGCCAGCGGCACGTTGCCGGTCGGAATGTCGACGTGATAAACGGCCGACAAAATCAATTGCAACGGCGATCCCTTGGCGCCGACGACCAGATCGATGCCTTGCGCATCGCGCGTCAACTGCCGCGTCAGTTGTCCCTGGACCAGAACGACGAACACCAGTGTGGCGATGCCGAGCGCCAGCAACATCACCGCGAGCACCGTCTGCAACGGCTTGCGCCGCAGTTGTGCCGTTGCGAGCCGCCATGCGTTCATGCGGCGCCGGCTCTCGCGAGATGCACCTGGCGCGCGAAGCGTTCACGAATGCGCGCATCGTGCGTCGCCACGACCAGCAAGGCGCCGGTCATGCGCGCCGCCTCGAACAACAGATCGATTGCTTGCCCGGCATTCGCGTCGTCCAGGCTGGAGGTGGGCTCGTCGGCCAGCAGCAGGCAGGGTTTGTTCACGATGGCGCGGGCGATTGCGACGCGCTGTTGTTCACCGGCGCTCAACTGTTCAGGGCGCGCCGCCCACCTTCCCTGCAAACCAAGCTCGGTCAACAGCGTGCGAGCCTCGGTGCGCACCACCGAGCCTGCCAGATACTGCGCGAGGCGCACGTTGTCGAGCGCATTGAGACTCGCGAGCAGATGCAGCTTCTGCGGGACCATGCCGATGCGGACTGCACGCCAGTGATCGTCGCGGCCAGTCGGCGGATACAGCGCTTCATCGTCCAGCGTGACGTCGCCCGAGGTCGGGCGCAAGATGCCGGCCAGGATGTGCAGCAACGTGGTCTTGCCGCTGCCGCTGGCGCCGATCAGCGCACAGTGCTCGTCGCGTGCAAGCTCGATATCCGGCGCCGCCAGCACGAGCGCGCCGGCGTAGCGATGCGAGACGGAGTGAATCGCGAGCATGCGGCAAGCTTAGCGCCGCATGCCACACGCGCGCGTGACTCACTCAGTGCGCGTGCCGCATGCCGCAGTACTTGCCGACCGCAATGCCCTTGCACGCGTCCCGCATGCGTGCATGGCAAACGCTTTCCTTCTCGCCGCCTTCGAGGCATTTGGCGGCCTCGTCATGTGCGCGCGCGATCTGCCGATGCTTGGCGATGTCTTCCTTGCGGTGCTGGTCGTCTTCGGTGGCGGCCGCCGGTGCCTTGGCGGCAGGCGCAGTCTGCGCCACCGACGGCCCGGTGGCGGACAGCAGGCCAGATATCACAACGAACGACAAACTGCAGACTAAGCGTTTCATATCATCTCTCCACACTCAAGTGAACGGGGCTGGACAATTGATTCAGTGCTGATGGCATCACTCCCGGCTTATGGCCGGATCAATTGGGGGAAGCGGCCAGTCTAGATGCAACAGTGCATCATATGCAACAATGTTGCGTTAGTTTCGACCAGGTGCCGATTCATGCAGACCAACAAACAGTGTCGACTGCGGTCAGTCCTTGCACGCCGGGCACAGGCCCCGCAGCGTCAGCTCGGCGCGTTCAATCTTGTAGCCGCGCGGGCTGTGCGGCGGGCTCGGCTGCGGCATGTTGTCAAGACAGAGCAGCGAGCCGCAGGCACGGCATTCGAAGTGCGCGTGCTCATGCGCGCCGCTGGCTGCGGCACCGCGAAAGCGCCAGGTCCGATCCTCGCCTGCGACTTTATGCGCAAGTCCGACCGATTCCAGCCACTCCAGCGCCCGGTACAAGGTGACCCGATCGAACGCGGCGCCGCGAGCGGCCAGCGCTTCTTCGACATCGCGGTGCGACAAAGGCTGTTTCGACGTAAGCAGCACGAACAGAATGGTGGCGCGCGCCGGCGTAACGCGCCCGCCCGCTTCGCGCAAAAGGTCACGAACTTTGTTCGGCGAAATGGGCGCGGAAGTGCCTTGATGGGTTCGTGTCACGGCACTGAATTGTAGGCTTGAACAACGAGCGATGAGCCACATGCGGTTGATGCTGGTCAGCGACCGATACAAGTCAAAGGGCTCGCCACTGGCTCGCGCATTTTCGATTGCGCTGTTAGCTGCCGCGTTGGTCGGGGCGCAGAGTGCGGGCCTTGAACACCGCATCGCGCACGCTCCCGGGTCGGACTTGCATCGCACGCACGGCGACCACGCGCCAGCGCACGACTGCTCTGCGTATGACGCCGCCACCCTCGGCGATGGCCCGCCGATCGCGCGCTCCGGACCGTCCGCAGCACCACCCCCGCAGCCAACCCCGACTGCCGGTGGCAACTCTGTCGCAGACAACTCTCCGCATCTCCCGTTTCATTCACGCGCGCCGCCGCGCACCTGACATCCCGCCAAAAGTCGTCGTCCAGTGCGCGTCGCGCACTGCGTTTGCGTTCGAAGTTTTCGAACGCGCTCACGGATGGATGGAAACAAAATGAAAGCAACCCCCTTTGCCCGGCGCGCGACAGCGCGTGCGGTGACTGCCGCACTCGCATCGCTCGCCCCGGCGTCAGCCGTGCTGGCGCAATCCTCGATACCGACGCCGCCGCAAACGCTCGAGCCCGTCATCATCACTTTCTCGCCGCTGCCGCGCACCGAGCTCGATTCGCTGCAGCCGGTCAACATCCTGCGGGGCGACGAGTTGCGGCTGCAGGAAGGCACATCGCTGGGAGAAACGCTGGCGCGTCAGCTCGGCGTGCAGTCTTCGGCTTACGGCGCCGGCGCTGGGCGCCCGATCATTCGCGGGCAGGACGCCGCGCGTGTGCGCATTACCGAGTCGGGCCTCGGCGTCGCCGATGTATCGAGCCTGTCGCCCGATCATCGTGTGGCTGCTGACACGTTCAACAGCCAGCAGGTCGAAGTGCTGCGCGGGCCGGGCACGCTGCTGTATGGCTCCGGCGCCAGCGGCGGGCTGGTCAATATCGTGTCGCAACGCATTCCGCAGCAGCGTTTGTCCAATTTCGGCGCCGGGCTGCATCTGCGCGGCACCACCGCCGAGCACGAGCGTCTCGGCGCACTCGAACTGCAAGGCCCGATCGGTGATGGCGCGGCATGGCGGCTTGAAGGCTTCAAGCAGCGCACGTCGGACTATGAACTCGCGGAGCCGTTGCGTGACGCCGATGGCGAAGTCATTGCGGGTGACAAGCTGCGGAACAGCAAGACCGACACGCAATCGTTCGCCGGCGGACTGGGCTTGTTCGGCACCGGCTTTAACGTGGGCGCAGCAGTGCAACGCTACGAGTCCGAATACGGCATTCCGAATCCGGAAGAGCCGGTCACGATCGATCTGAAGCGCACGCGCACCGAGCTGCAGGGCGATCTGACGCAGCCCTTTGCCATCTTCACCGGATTACGCACCAAGTTTTCGTACACCGACTATGAGCACACCGAGTTCGAGCCCGATGGCGAAGCCGGCGCTCGTTACACGAACAAGGCTGCCGAGGGGCGGATCGAGCTGCCGCACCGTGCCATCGGCGGCGGTCTGTTTGGAAAAATGAGCGGTGTGCTCGGCGTGCAACTGCAGGGCGCGGAGATCCGCGGTGCAGGCGAAGGCACCTTGCCCGAGACTGAGCAGCGGCTTGGCGCATTGTTCGCCGTCGAGGAGCAGCGCTTCGGCCAGGTGCGCACCGAATTGGGCGCGCGCTACGAGCGTGCGCGTTACCGCGTGCAGGAGGATTACGAAGACGGGACGCGCGCACCGTCACGTACGTTCGATCTTTACTCCGCATCAGCCGGTGCGGCATGGGAGTTTGCGCCGGGGTTCGATTTCGGCGGCACGGTGACCTACTCGCAGCGGGCGCCGACGCCGGAGGAGTTGTACTTCGTCGGCGCGCATCCGGCCACATTTGCGTTCGAAGTCGGCGATGCCGGTTTGCGCAAAGAGCGCGCAGTCAATCTGGATGTTTCTTTACGTAAAACTGCCGGGCCGGTGCGGGGCAAAGTCAGCCTGTTCGGCAACCGCGTGCGCGATTACATCTACGGTGCGTTCGACGGCAGCACCACCGACGAGCTCGACGAAGATGGCAACGTCGAGGAATCGTTGTCCAATCTCTTTTACCGGCAGGACGACGTGCTCTTTCGTGGCGCGGAAGCAGAAGTCGAATTCGGCGAACGCCGCGGTCCGCAGGCGCGCGTGTGGGGCGACACGGTGCGCGCGAAACTGACATCCGGCACGAACAACGGCGCCAATCTGCCGCGCATCTCGCCATCACGATTCGGTGTGGATCTCGGTTGGCGCGCCGACATATGGAGTGCGCAAGTCGCGGTGATGCGCGTGCTGGAGCAGGACCGGACGGCGAGCTTCGATCTGCGCGACGGCGAACCGGAAACTCCAACGCCCGCGTACACGAGGATCGATCTGAGCTTCGTGGTTTCGATTCCGACCGGCGCCATGCCGATCAGGCTGTACGCGCAAGTGCGCAACCTGACCGACGAGGACATGCGAGTTCACACTTCGTTCCTGAAAGATTTTGCGCCGTTGCCGGGGCGGTCCTACTGGCTGGGTCTGCGTTGGGGCCTTTAGCGGAATTCGCAACGTCCTGGCGGCCTTGTGCAATGTCCCAGGAAACGAGGATCGCCAGCATCAGCGGCGAACTTTTGTACTTCAGATGTCCGTACCAGTCGAAGGTCATGAAAACGTTGGAGGCAGTCAGCCACAGGATCGTTTACGAGAACAGGAGATATCGGGGGAAGAACGACGGCATGCGCAACTTGCTCATGGATTTCAAAGTGCGCAAATCATAGTTGCGCACTTTCCGCGCTCGATCAGCCGGCCGGCGGCAGGCGCTTGCGCAACCCGACGCACGGGTCATCGCGCGGCTGCGGCGGGGTCAGCATGATCACGTCAAATTCAAGCCCAGCCGCAGCGCTATCGCTCGATTCCAGCAGGCCGACCGTCAGCGTTCGGGCGCGCTCGGCAGCGGTCAGGAAATACGGCACGCCGATATCGTTGCGCGCGTGGCCGTTGCCGGTGAGCAGCACGACGCCGCGTGTCAGGTGCGGCTTGATCGCTTGTGCCAGCGTCAAGTCGCGCGCGATCTGCGCACGCGCCAGCGCCGGTAGCATTGCGGGCGGCATCAAGCTGCAGTGCCCGCTATCGATCGCACGCTCGTGAGCAGCCATAAACGCAGCAGGTAGCTGGTCGAGGCGGTGCGCCGTCTGCAACTCGGGGCTTAGTTCGGCGCCGAAGCCCTGTTGAGCGACGCGCATCGCAGCGGCGCGCGACAGGTTGGCGGCCACGATCGGCAAATCGTGGTCGATCGCGAGCTGTAGATACGGTCGGTACAAGTCCCAGTTCCACGACTTCGATCCACCGCCTTGCGCAATCAGGTGATCGACGCGCGGTGTACCGCGCGCGAGCGGTTCGGCGCGCGCACGATCGATATCCGCTTGCTGCTCACGATCGAACTGTTCGAATGCGATAGCCGGTCGTGCACCGCGCGCGATCAGCAGCCGTAACGCCTCGGCGCGCGCCGCGTGCTGCGCCTTGTTGTCATGCACTTCGCCGAGCAACACGACCGGACGGCGTGCCATCGCGCGCGCGAGCGCGTCGGCTGAAAACGGTTCGGAGGCCGGCGTCGCACAGGCGACCAGCAGTGCCATCAGCATTAGCGCGAACGTTCGTGTCATGCTGCTGCCCTCAATCGACTAACAAAAAAACGCATGCTGCTCGTCACACTCTCCGACAGACTGCGATAGCGTAATTCACCGATCGCGCTCGACGCGGAGGGCAGCCTCGGGTTCTGCCAGTGATATGGCCGCAAGTCGGCGGATCGGGTTGCGAGGCCATCCGACGAGAGTTGAAATCTCTGGATGGCGTTGCCGGGCACATTGTTGCGCGGCGAGCTGGCGACGAGTGCTGCTAAAAGAAAAGACCTTTGGCTTGCACGGACCAACCGGCACGCGGCATGGCTCCGAGGGGCGCGTGCGGTCAGAGAGAATGGTCAGAGAACAATGAACTACGCGCCGGCTGGCTACTGGGTCAGGGGCAAGCTATGTGCGTGCAACGCTCCTACTTGGTCAGGATCAGTTTGTCGAGCTTGGTGCGACGCAGCCGGTACAAGTGACCGCCATGCCGGATGCCCACTTCCTGCGCGCGCCCGAACAACTGCTCGCTGGTCCACTCGAGCTGGCCGCCCGCCGGTGGCTCGCTGGCAACCAGCGCTTGCTGGACAACCAGCCGCTCACGCTTGGCCTTGGCGCCGGATTGCATCGCTGCTTATTCTTACTTGTAGCCGACGCGGTCCAGAATGCGTTGCGCGGCCACCGTATTCTTGCCCATCGTCGAGACCGCGATCTGTTCCTGTTTAAAATTGCCAAGGGAACTCAGCTCGGGATTGTTCAACGTCGCTCCCTTGGCAGTCGGAAACTCGTTGTTGCCGTTGGCGAAGTAGCTTTGCGCCGACGGGCTCGACAGATACTCGAGGAATGCAATCGCGTGCGCCTTGTTCGGCGCATTCTTCGCCACGCCGGCGCCGGAAATGTTGACGTGCGTGCCCGCGCTCGACTGATTCGGCCAGAGAAAACCGACCTTGCTGACCACTTCCTGGTCCTTCGGATCTTTCGAGCGCATCAGACGCACCCAGTAGTAGCTGTTGGTAACCGCCACGCCGCATTCGCCGGCAGCAACCGCCTTGATTTGATCTGTATCGCCGCCGCTCGGGGGACGCGCCATGTTGTTCACGATGCCCTGCGCCCATTTTTCGGCGCCTGCTTCGCCCATCGACTCGACGCGCGAGCCGATCAGCGACAGCATGTACGGGTGCGATCCCGAGCGTGTGCACACCTTGCTCTTGTTCTTGGGGTCGGCGAGCTCCTCATAGGTGTCGACATCCTCCGGCTTCACATTCGCCTTGTTGTAGATGATGACGCGGGCGCGGGTTGAAAAGCCGTACCACAGGCCGTCGCTCGAGCGCAGGTGCGCCGGAATTCGTTCGTTCAGCAACTTCGATTCGATCGGTTGAAAAAGTCCGTCGGACTGCGCGCGCCATAAGCGCGCAGCATCGACCAGCAGCACCACGTCGGCCGGACTGTTGGCGCCTTCGGCCTTCAGCCGCTGCACCAGTTGCTCATCGCCCGCCTCGATGCGATTGACCTTGATGCCGGTCTGCTTGGTGAAATCCGAGTACAGCGCTTCGTCGGTTTGATAGTGGCGCGCGGAATATAAGTTCAGCACTTTTTCCTGCGCCCGAGTCTCCAGCGGCGCTGCAAGCGCCGCCGCAATTCCGGCGAGAACCGCAAACTGCATCGCGCGCTGCAGACTCTTCTCGGCCATACGCCGAGGATTTCTGATTCGACTCATCGACACACCCATCCCGTGGTTGGAAAACAGACGGACGGACGTTATCGCAAACTATTCCTAAATGCAAATAATTCTCATTCAGAGACAGGGTGACCTGAAATCAGTTACTTAGCGCGACTTTACCGGCGGGGCGTAGCCTTCGACACCCATCTGCCACAGGAAAAACGCGAACATGTCGGCACGCTCCTGCAGCTGCTGAGTCTTGGTGCTGCCGATGCCATGCCCGGCGTCGTAGTCGAGCCGAAGCAGAACCGGTTTGGCCTCGCCCTTTAGCGCCGATTGCGCGGCCATCAGCATCGCCGCGGTCTTCGTGCTGTGCCAGACCTCGACGCGCGGGTCGTTAACGCCGTGCGTAAACAGCACGGCTGGATAGCGCTGGCCGTCCATTACTTGGTGGTAGGTGCTCATCTCCAGCAGCGCCTTGAAGCCGCTCTCGCTCTTCCTCGTGCCGAACTCCGGAATGTTCGGTACTCCGTTCGGCGTGACTTCAGCCCGCACCATGTCGAGTGCGCCGACCGCGGGAATGACCGCGGCAAACAGATCGGGCCGCTCGGTCATCGCGCGCCCCACCAGAATGCCGCCGGCGCTACCGCCGAGGATGCCGAGCTTGCCGGGGCTGGTCCACTTCTGCGCGACAAGATACTCAGCGCACGCGATGAAGTCCTTCCACGTGTTCGGCTTGGTCGTCTGATAGCCGGCCTTGTACCACTCCTGCCCGAAAACGCTGCTGCCGCGCGGATTCGCAATTGCATACACGCCGCCGACATCGAGCCAGGCCAGGCGGCTGACACTGAAAAACGGTTCTTCGGTGATGCCGTAGCTGGCGTAGCCGTACAAGATCGTCGGATTGCTGCCGTTCAGTGGCGTGCCGCGCTTGTGGATGATCGACATCGGCACCATCGCGCCGTCGTGGCTCTTGACCATTACTTCGGTGGCGACGACATCGGCCGGCGAGTCGTACGGTCCTTGCGGTTGCAGGCCCGAGTTTTTTACACTGCCATCTGCTCCCACCAGATAAATCTGCCGCGCGCGCGTCCAGCTTTGAAGATCAAGCACCAGGCCGGGGAAGCGCGGGTCGGCTGCGCCCGGGCTGCCTTCGAAGCCGGTCAGCTCGAACGAGCCTTCGAGCGGCAGCTTGACTTCGACGATCTCGCCCTGCCTCGCATGCGGCCGCTTGTACAGCCGCTTGATGTTGCCGTCGCGCACTTCGAAGTACAGCGCATCGGCGGCCGCCGTCACGCCGGTGACCACACGTTCGCTCGGCGGCATCAGCACCTGCGCATTCGCAAGCTGCGGGTTCGTCAAATCGATGCGGATGACTTTCGAACGCGGAGCGCCCTTGTGCGTCAGCAACGTCAGCGAATCGTCCATGTAGGCAAAGGCGGTCACTTCATCGCGCGCATCGATCAATTTCTTCCATTGCGGCTTGCCGGCCAGGACGCTTTGCGCCGGCGCCGCATACAACGCGATCTCGCGCTGCGTGCCGTTGAACACGATGCCGAGCGCCCATTTGCCGTCATGCGTGATGCCGCCCAC
>JBGSWY010000484.1:0-1743 GCA_041751715.1 Burkholderiaceae bacterium | reverse complement strand
TGATCGCGATCGATACACAAGTCCCACAGCGGCATGCCGATGACTTCGCCGTCGCTGTAGCCGAACATCTCGGCGAATTCCCGATTGGCCAGCAGAATCTTGCCCGACATCGTCTGCGCCACGCCGACCGACATCGTCTCGAACAACGTCTGCTGATCGCGCAGCGCCACCTGCAGCTGCTCTTCGAAAATCTTGCGGTCGGTGAAGTTCTCCAGCACCAGCAGCGTGTGGCGCAAGCCGGTGCCTGGCGCAATCGCGCGCATCGACAGCTTGGTCCACACAACCCGGCCGTCGCGATGCATGAAGCGCTGCTCGGCCGATTCGGACTCGGTCGCACCCCGCTGCATTTGCTCGCGCGCCTGCAGATGCAGCAGCTTGTCGTCGGCGTGCAGCAGCGTTTCCGGGTCCTTGCCCAGCAGCTCGTCACCGTCATAGCCGAGCGTTTCGCATGCGGCACGATTGATGCCGATCAGCCTGAATTCGCTGTCCAGCAACAGCGCTGCGACCGGGCTCTCGTCGAACAGCGCGCGAAAGCGTTCGGCGCTTTCGGTCAGATCGGACTCGGCCTGCTTGCGTGTGCCGATGTCGCGTGCCAGCAGCAGGATGAATTCGCGCCCGTCGTGCACCACTCGCTGCAGCACAGTTTCAACCGCGAACTCCGAACCGAACCGCGTCTTGTAGCGCGTTTCGGCCTGGTGCGAGCTGCGCATCTGCAGTTGCTCGTATATCGGTTCGAATCCATTTCCCGCGTCAACGGCAAGGCTCGGATCGATCTGGGCCAGCGACATTCCCCTCAAGGCGTCACGTTCGTAGCCGAGCCGCTGGCGAGCGGCATTATTGGCGTCGACCACCGCGCCATGGCGGTCGATTTCAAACACCATTTCGCCGATCGATTCGAGTGCCTGCTTAAGAGCGCCCAGCGAGTTCTGCGCGAAGCGCTCCCGGTCGATCCGCTCGCAGGTGACCAGCACGCCGTCAAAGCGCCCGTCGATGGCGAGCACCGGTGCTGATTTCACTCTGATCCACCCGCGTTCCGCGCGTGGCAGTGGATATTCACGCTCGACGGGCGTGCGTTCGCCGCCGGTGTGTATACGAAGCAGTTCTGTGACCAGATCGGGTATCTGGCCAAGACCGCCAACATCTCCGACCGCACGTCCGAGCAAGGCATCCGACGGTACGTCGAACAATTCTTCGAGGCAGTTATTCCACAGGCGGTAGTTCAGATCGCGGTCGAGCAGCGCAAGACCGATGTGCGCGGCCGCCAGCAACGTTTCGATCACGGTATCCGCCGGACGCGCGGCCAGATTCGCAGCATCGACGGCAGCGCCCGGTGCGGCAAAGCCCGGCTGCAGTACCCCCCTGAGGCTCGGCGCAATGCCTGACGCGCTCGAGTGTGCGGGCGATGCGGCATCTGCGGTACCGGGCAATCCGAGGGCCAGCGCCCGCTCCCCGGAGACAACGTCAGGCGCAGCGGCCGGCGTTCCCGGGGCGCGCGCGCGAAGCTTGGAGCCCTGCGAAGTGGTAGGCGAGTCGGCCACGTGAGCGATGTCGGCAGTCAGGTCTTAAGCGATCAAACAAGAATAATGCACCGTGCACGCCACGGTTGGCCTAAACACGGCTAGTTCTAAAGTTCGACCGTTAATTGCCGAACTTTGTGGCGTGACCATCCTGGCGCGCTCAAACCTGCCCCCATACGTCGCGCACATTCGACCGGCACGCGACGCCTGTCGCGAAAGGCGGATT
>JBGSWY010000483.1:0-3899 GCA_041751715.1 Burkholderiaceae bacterium | reverse complement strand
CAGCTTTTCTCCGACAGCGATGCGCGCAAGGCCATTTTGGAGTTGCGCGCCAAGCTGCAGGATCAGGAGCGCTCGCTGCAGCAAAAGGACGCCGAGCTCGCTACGCGGCTCGACCGTCTGGAGGCTGCGCAACGCAACCAGCTTGAGCTCGCGAACCAGACCGAGACTTTGCGGCAGGAGATTGCGCGGCTGCGCGGGCAGATCGAGGCGTTGACCAACGAGGTCGTGACCTTGCAGAAGCGCAACAAGGATCTGTACGCCGACCTGGATGCGCGACTGAAGAAAATGGAGCCCTCCACCGTTGCCGTGGACGGCAAATCGGTGGCCGTCGACCGCAGCGAGCAGGCGGCATATGAGATGGCGTTGTCGCAGTTTCGGGCGGCCGACTTCAAGGGCGCTCTGGGGAGCTTCCAGCAGTTCGTCGCGCGTTTTCCGCAGTCGGCGTATGTACCTGTGGCGCATTACTGGATTGGCAGCTCGCATTACGCGCTGAAGGAATACAAGTCTGCGATCGCTGCGCAGCAGATTCTGGTCGACCGCTACAGTGACTCGACGCGCGCGCCGGATGCATTGCTGTCGATCGCCGAAAGCCAGCTGCAGCTAGGCGACAAGCGCTCGGCGAACCGCTCGCTCGGCCGCGTGATCAAGGAATATCCGGAGAGCGACGCCGCGAAGGTGGCGCGCGAGCGCTTGCCGGCGACGCGCTAGCGGCTTCTAGAGTACGGCGCGTCGCGCGTACACTCGCGCGCCTCGGTTTGCACGTCCCTGGCGCTGGTCCGCCCATGCCGAACGCCGATATCGCTTTCCAGTCCACGCTCGTCATTGCGCTCGCTTTCGCGCTCGCATTCGCGTTTGGCGCGATCACGCAGCGGACGAATTTCTGCACCATGGGTGGCGTGTCGGATGCGGTTACCTTTGGCGACTGGACACGCCTGCGGCAATGGCTGCTTGCGATCGCGGTCGCGATGCTCGGCACCAACCTGCTGGCCGCCGCCGGCGTGATCGACACTGCCGATACTTTTTACACCTCGTCCCGCTTTATCCCGGTCGCCTACATGGTCGGCGGCGTGTTGTTCGGCTTCGGTATGGTGCTGGCAGGCGGCTGCGGTTCGCGCTCGCTGACGCGTACCGGAGGCGGCAGCCTGAAGTCGCTGGTGGTGCTGCTGGTGCTCGGCATCGTCGCGTACATCACGCTGCGCGGCGTGCTGGCCGTGCTGCGCGTCAATGTGGTCGAAACGGGCGGGTTCGAATTTGCCACGGCGCAGGATCTGCCTTCGTTGTTTGCCGGTGCTTCTATTTCGAAGCCTGCGCTGCAGATCGGCCTGGGGTTGCTGGTCTCCGGCGCGCTTGCGGTATTTGCGCTGAAGGACCGCGCATTCCGCACCTTCGATAATCTGCTGGCCGGGTTCGGCGTAGGCGCAATCATCGTTGCGCTATGGGTGGTATCCGGCTATATCGGTTACCTTGACGAGCATCCGCGCACGCTTGAGGAAACTTATCTGCGCACCAATTCCGGCCATATGGAATCGCTCTCGTTCGTCGCACCGGTGGCCTATACGATCGATTACCTGATGTTTTTCAGCGATGCGAGCAAAGTGGTGACGATCGGCATCGCGGCGGTGGTCGGCGTGGTTGCCGGGTCGGCCGTGTACGCCGTTGCGAGCGGGCGGTTTCGATGGGAAGGTTTTCGTGACACCGAGGACATGGCGAATCATCTGATTGGCGGCGCGTTGATGGGTTTCGGCGGGGTGACGGCGCTAGGTTGCACCGTCGGTCAGGGTTTATCGGGCGTGTCGACACTGGCGCTGGGTTCGATCATCGCGACGATGTCGATCGTCGCCGGCGCCATGCTGGCGCTGAAGTACCAGGCATGGCGGCTTGATCATTTGGTTGCCAAGGAGTGAGGATGGACAAGACGTTTGCATCGCATGCCGATGTCGAAGAAAAGCAGATCAGCTTCGACAAATTGTCGGACAACGCGTACGCCTATACGGCGGAAGGCGATCCCAACACAGGCATCGTGATCGGCGATGACGCAGTGATGGTGATCGATGCGCAGGCGACACCGGTGATGGCGCAGGACGTGATCCGGCACATTCGGAGCGTGACCGACAAGCCGATCCGATACGTCGTGCTGACGCACTATCACGCAGTGCGCGTGCTCGGTGCGTCCGGTTACAAGCCCGAGCACATCATTGCCAGCCGCGATACCTACGACCTGATCGTCGAGCGCGGCGAAGCGGACATGAAGAGCGAAATCGAGCGCTTTCCGCGTCTGTTTCGTGCCGTCGAATCGGTGCCCGGGCTGACATGGCCGACGATCGTCTTCGAAAAACGTCTGACCTTGATGCTTGGCAAGCTGCAGATCGAGATCATGCAACTCGGCCGCGGCCACACGAAGGGCGACACTGTCGTGTGGCTGCCGCAGGAAAAAATCCTGTTCTCCGGCGATCTGGTCGAGTTCGACGCCACGCCGTACACCGGCGATGCGTACCTCGCCGACTGGCCGGCCACACTCGATGCCGTCGCCGCGCTTGGCGCGCAAAAACTGGTGCCTGGTCGAGGCGCTTCATTGCAGACACCCGCTCAGGTAGAAGCAGGACTGGACGGTACGCGTGCATTCGTGACTGCGATGTACGACTCGGTCAGGGAGGGCGCCGGCGCCGGCCGTGATCTGCGCAGCGTTTACAAGGACACCTACAACAAGCTGAAGCCGCAGTTCGGCCACTGGGTGATCTTCGACCACTGCCTGCCGTTCGATGTCAGCCGCGCCTACGATGAAGCCACCGGCCATCAGCATCCTCGCATCTGGACCGCGCAGCGCGACAAGGAGATGTGGGAATCGCTGGAGGGCTGACGTGCCTCGCAGGATTGTTGCGAACGCGAGAACCTGAAATGCCCAGGCAATACCGCTACGCCAGACCGCTCGAACTGTCGAGCGGTGGTGTGGCGCGTACCCAGGTCGCCATCGTCGGCGCCGGGCCGGTCGGCCTGGCATGCGCAATCGACCTTGCGCAGTACGGCATCGACTTCATCATCATCGACGACAACGACACCGTCAGCGCCGGCTCGCGGGCGATCTGCTGGGCCAAGCGCACGCTGGAGATTCTCGATCGACTCGGCTGCGGCGATCGTGTATGCGAGCGCGGCGTCAGCTGGAAGGTCGGCAAGGTATTTTTCGGCAACGAGCTGGCGTACCAGTTCGACCTGCTGCCCGAGCCTGGCCACAAGCGCCCCGCGTTCGTGAATCTGCAGCAGTACCTGCTGGAAGAAATGATGGTCGAGCGGCTGAACGAGCTCGGTCATGCGGTCCGCTGGAAGAACAGGGCTGTCAATGTGGAGCAGCAAGCGCACGGCGCGCGCCTGCATGTGGGAACTCCCGACGGACGCTACGCGATCGAAGCCGATTACGTGATCGCGGCGGATGGCGCGCGCAGCGCGCTGCGAAAAGCGCTTGGGCTGGCCTGGAAAGGCCAGGTATTCCACGATCGCTTCCTGATCGCCGACGTGCTGATGAAGGGCGATTTTCCGATCGAGCGCTGGTTCTGGTTCGACCCGCCGTTTCATGCGGGCGGCTCGGTGCTGTTGCACCGGCAGGCCGACGACATCTGGCGCATTGATTTTCAGCTGGGGTGGGATAGCGATCCTGATGAAGAGAAAAAGCCCGAGCGAATTACACCGCGCATTCGCGCAATGCTCGGCGATGACCGGCCGTTCGAACTGCAGTGGGCGAGCGTCTATACGTTTCAGTGTGCCCGGCTCGAGCGATTCGTGCACCAGCGCGTCATTTTCGTCGGCGATGCAGCGCATCAGGTGTCACCGTTCGGTGCGCGCGGCGCCAACAGCGGCATCCAGGACGCAGAGAACCTGTGCTGGAAGCTTGCGCGAGTGGTGCGAAG
>JBGSWY010000482.1:0-6247 GCA_041751715.1 Burkholderiaceae bacterium | reverse complement strand
TCAAGGTTCGTCACGGAGACACCGTGAAGATCCTCGACGGCAACGATCATTCACAGTGTGCGGCGCCGGGCTACGCCATGTATTACCTCTGGGTGATCCGCCACCTCCCGTCGCTTCCCTACGGCGTGCCGGAGTTCGAGCCGACACACACCTGGACGATGAAGCCCGAAGCCACCGTGTGGTCACCATCCTTTCTCCGCGGGCGGCGGTGAAGAGTCATGCGAACGCTCGATCTCATCTGTCTCGGACGCGCGGCGGTCGATCTTTACGGCGAGCAGATCGGAGCGCGGCTGCAGGACGTGACGACCTTTGCGCGCTATCTCGGCGGCTCGCCTGCCAACACGGCGGTCGGCTGCGCGCGCCTCGGCTTGAAGGCAGCGATGCTGACAAGAGTTGGCGACGAACAGAACGGCCGCTTCGTGCTCGATTCGCTCGAGCGCGAAGGGGTCGATGTCAGCCAGGTGCGGCTCGATCCGCAACGCCTGACGGCGCTCGCGTTCCTGAGCATCCGCAGCCGCACGGCGTTTCCGCTGCTGTTCTATCGCGATCGCTGCGCCGACATGGCGCTTGAGGCAAACGATGTCGATCCGCGCAATATCGCCACCGCGGCATCGGTACTGATTTCGGGCACGCATCTGTCGCAGCCCGGGACGTACGACGCTTGCATCGCGGTGATCGAAGCGGCCCGCGCGGCCCGTGGCCGCGTCGTTCTCGACATCGATTTTCGCCCGGTACTGTGGGGGCTCGCACCGCTGGCCGACGGTGAAACACGCTACGTGCAGGCGCCATCAGTCAGCTCACGCCTGCTGGCGGTCATCTCCGAGTGCGACCTGATCGTCGGCACCGAGGAAGAATTTCGCATCGCTGCCGACACCGGTGATTTTCAAAGTGCCGTGCAGGCGTTGCACCGAAGATCGACGGCCACCATGGTGGTCAAGCGCGGCGAGTCCGGCTGCGTCATCTACCCGGGAGCGCACAATGCCGCCCCGATTGAAGTCGCCGGCTTCCCGGTCGAGGTGTTCAACGTACTGGGCGCGGGCGATGCGTTCATGGCCGGGTTTCTAAGCGGCTGGCTGCGCGGCGCGCCATTGGCTGAGTGCGGCCGGCGCGCCAATGCCTGCGGTGCACTGGTCGTCTCGCGCCACGGGTGCGCTCCTGCGATCCCGACCCGGCCCGAGCTCGAACACTTTCTGAAGCACGGCGCTTCAACTGTGCGGCTGCGCGAAGACCCGGCGTTGAACCGACTGCATCGCGCGACGACACGCCGGCCCGCCCCGCCGTGGATTGCGGCGCTTGCCTTCGATCATCGCGCTCCGCTCGAGCAGCTCGCGGCCGAATCGAACACTCCGCTGACGCGTATCGCCGGGTTCAAGCACCTGGTCGCCAGAGCTGCACAGCGCGTCAGCGAGCGTGCCGATGGGCTCGGCGCAACATGCGGGCTGATACTCGACGATCGGTACGGAGCCGATCTGCTGCCGGAGCTGGATGAGTCCGGCTGGTGGATCGCGCGGCCGGTGGAGCAGCCCGGCTCGCGCCCGTTGCGCTTCGAACACGGTCGCAATGTCGCCTCGATGCTGCGCGAATGGCCGGCGCGCCATCTTGCGAAATGCCTGGTGGCATTCGATGCCGACGATCCGCCGGCGCTACAGGCTCAGCAGATCGAGCTGCTGCGCGATCTTTCTGCTGCGTGTGACGATACCGGGCGCGAGCTGCTGCTCGAAGTAATCCCGCCGTCGGTCGTTGCCGATTCGCGCGATGCCGATGAAGTGCTGGTGCGTGCGGTGCAAGCGATTGCGGCAGCGGGCGTGCTGCCCGACTGGTGGAAGCTGCCGACCCCGGCGCGAGCGCACGGATGGAAGCGGCTCGACACTGCGATCCGCGAGGCAGACCCGCATTGCCGCGGCGTGCTGGTGCTTGGGCTGGACGCGCCGATCGCACAACTGGGCGTGCAGCTCGCCGCCGCTGCAACGCACCCGCTCTGCCGCGGCTTTGCCGTCGGCCGCACCATTTTCGGCGAAGCCGCACGCGCCTGGTTCACCGGCGAAATCGACGATGCCGCGGCGATCGATGCGATCGCGCAGCGTTACTTGAGCTTGATGCAGCGTTTCGCCGCCGCCCGCAGCTCGGCGCAGGGGCATACGGCGCAAGTCCCCGTCTCGATCAACAGTTAGGGCAAACCAATGGAACGCATCGGATTCGTCGGCATCGGGTTAATGGGGCACGGCATGGCTAAGAACCTGCTGGCCAAGGGTTATTCGCTGGCGTTCAAGGTGCATCGCAACCGCGACAACCTGGCGGACCTGACGGCGGCCGGCGCCGCTGAAGTGAGCGATGCGCGGGCGCTGGTCACGGCAAGCGACATCATCTTCTTTTGTGTGACCGGTTCGCCGCAGGTGGAAGAAATCATCTACGGGGCCGATGGATTGCTGGCCGTAGTGCGTGACGGCATGCTGGTCGTCGATTGCTCGACCAGCGAGCCCGATTCGACTGCGCGCATTCGCGCTGATCTCGCCGCGCGCGGAGTCGCGTACATCGACGCGCCGCTGGCGCGTACTCCAAAGGAAGCAGAGGAAGGACGCCTGAACACGATGGTCGGCGCAGACGCTGCGGACTTCGAGCGCGTGCAACCGGTGTTGAAAGCGTTTTGCGAGAACGTGATCCATGTGGGCCCTCCCGGTCATGGCCATGTGTTGAAGCTGGTCAACAACTTCCTCGCGCTGTCGATCGCGACCAGCACGGCCGAAGCATTCACGATCGCGGCGAAGAGCGGGCTGTCGCTGCGCAAGTTCTATGACGTCATCACGGCCGGCGGCGTCAACTCCGGCGTGTTCCAGATGATTGCGAGCAAGGCAGTCGACGGCGATCTGACCGGAATGAAGTTCACGATCGGCAACGGCCGCAAGGACATGACTTACTACACGCACCTGGCCGAGTCGCACGGCGTCGCGAGCCATGTCGGCGAGGCGGTTCACCAGTCGCTGGTGCAGGCCGCTGCGCTCGGTCTGGGCACGCGCTTCATGCCGTCGCTGATCGAGGCTCAGGAGAAGTTAAACGGTATCAAGATCGTTCCGCGCTGATCACGACGTCCGCGCGCGCGAACGAATGACATCCAGGACGTACAGGAGACGACAATGAAACGAGATAAACAGCAGAAGCAACCCGCGCGCCAGACGGCCGGCGCAATGAGCCGTCGTCGCCTGTTGAAGGCAAGCGCGCTCAGCGCGGCGACCGCGGGCTTGTATGGTGTTGCACCGTTCTACGGGCCGTGGAAACAGCATCACGCATGGGCGCAGACGGCGCAGAAAAAACCGCTGGTGATCGGCTTGACGATGGACGCCAGCGGCCAGTATGCGGCCAGCGGCAGCGACGAGCGCCTGGGTGCGATGCTGGCGATCAAGGAGTTCAACGACAAGGGAGGAGTGCTCGGCCGGCGCATCGAGCACGTTCATATCGACACGGAAACGACGCCGGCGACGGGCTCGCGCGTGGCCGAGCGCATGATCACGCGCAACGATGCTGCGTTTTTGATCGGCGCGATCCACTCGGGCGTGGCCAACGCGATCTCGCAAGTCGCGCAAAAGCACGGCTGCATTTATCTGAACACCAATTCGAGCTCGCCGACCGAAGCCGGGCAGAACTGCCATCGCACCAAGTTCGTATGGGACGGCAACGGCAGCAACTTTGCGCACGCGATCGTCAAGAACGCGATGAAGGTCAACGGCAACAACTGGGCGTTGGTGACCAACGACTATGTGTGGGGGCACGACACGTCGAAAGCCACACGGCAGCTGGTCGAAGCGCAGGGCGGCAAGATCATTGGCGAAATACTGGTGCCGCAGAACACGCGCGACTTTACTTCGTACCTATTGCGGCTGCAGCAGTTGAAGCCGGATGTCGTTGCAGCAGCCGTGGGCGGCGATGACCAGAAGTCGATGCGCCAGCAGGTGATCCAGGCCGGTTTACACAAACGCATGGCGTGGATCAACAATCAGCAGGACTGGCCGGACGTGTACGGACTCGGCCCCGACGCCATGTTCGGCGTGTTCGGCACCACCTGGTACTACCGGCTCGATCTGCCCGGAGTGAAGGAGTTCGTTGCGCAGTACCAGAAGACGTTTCCCGGCATGGCAATCCGCGTCCCCGGCAACGTCTACTACAACGGCTACATGGCGACCCGCGAGCTGTTGCGCGCATGCGAACGCGCGGGCAGCACCAACAATATCGCCGTTATCAAGCAGCTTGAAAACCTGAAGGTTCCCGCTCGCGACCGGATGCAGCACTTCGACGCGTACATGAACCCGGCCACGCATCAGATGCAGCAGACAATTTACATGGCAAGCTACAACGACGCGCCGGCGGAGAAGGACGACATCTTCAAGATCATGGCGTGGGTGCCGCCGGCCGATGTCGAGGATAAGGCGGCAGCCGGTGCATGCAAGCTGGAATCGTACGAGGCCACACCGTCGTACGAGCAGTAGTGAGACGGCAATGAGCGTTGGCGGCGAGTCGGCAGATGCCGGCTCGCCGCTCAATGCCTGTCCGCATTTTGATGTTTGCCACACTCGCTCCGCACCTGATCAACGGCATCGCGCTCGGGCTGCTGTTCGCGCTGCTCGCGCTCGGCTTCATGCTGATCGTCGGGCTGATGGAAACGATCAATCTGGCGCACGGCTCGTTCTTTGCACTGGGCGCATATGTCGCACTGATGATCATTGCGCCACCGCTGCCGCCAGACGTTGCGGCCGCCTGGGTCGCGCTTCCGCTCGCTGTCCGTTACGGCATTGCGCTTCTGCTGGCGCCTGCGATCGTCGGCGTCTGCGGCATGGTGCTCGAAGTGGCGCTGCGCCGAACCTACGGCAAGGATCCGCTGTATGCGCTGCTGCTGACATTCGGTGCGGCAATCGTGATCGAAGAGGCGATCCGCGTGATCTGGGGTTCACGCGAGCGCGTGCTGCCGACTCCGGACGCGCTGCAGGGCCCGGTCATCATCGGCGAGCTGCTGTTTGCACGCTATCGTTTCTATGCAGCGGGCGCCGCCGCTCTCGCGATCGGCGCGCTGTGGCTTTTTATCGAGCGCACGCCGTACGGTGCGATGATCAAGGCCGGCTCATACGATAGCGAAATGATTCGAGCACTCGGCATCAACCTGACACGGCTGCGACTCGGCGTGTTCGCGCTTGGCGTCGCACTCGCCGCGCTGGCAGGCATCGTGCTCGCGCCGATCTGGGGCGTGCGCCCGCAGGTCGGGGTCGATGCTGTCGTGCCAGCGTTTTTGATCATCGTACTGGGCGGCGTCGGCAGCTTCTGGGGTGCAGTGGCGGCCGGCCTGCTGGTCGGCATGGTGGTCGGACTGACCGGTGCCTTTGCCGGCGACTGGGCGATCGTCTCGATGTATCTGCTGTTCATCGCGGTGGTGACGCTGCGTGCGCGTGGGCTGGCGGGCAAGAAAAGCGTGCTCGATGTCTGAACTGGCAGGCCGCGTTGCGCTCGTCACCGGCGCAGCGGGGCCGATGGGACTGGCCGCCGCCCACGCACTAACTGCCGCCGGCTGCCGCGTGGCGCTGGTCGATCTTCCCGGTGAGCGGCTCACACGCGCCACGGGTGAATTCGATGACGGCGTTGCCTTCGAAGCAGACTTAACGTCGATCGCCGACATCCCGGCGCTGGTCAGCCGCATCGAATGGCGTCTGGGCAGCGTCGCCATCCTGGTCAACAACGCCGGCGTACTGTCGAACCATAAGTCGCAGGCGACCGATGAAGCCGAATGGCGCCGCGTGCTGGCCACCAATCTCGATGCGGCTTTCTTTCTGGCGCGCGCGCTGATTCCGGCGATGAAGCAGGCGCGGTGGGGGCGCATCATCAACACGACGTCGCTGGCGGCGAAGACGGGCGGACTGACCGCGGGTACCGCGTATGCGGTGTCCAAGGGAGCGATGAGCGCGCTGACGTTTTCGCTCGCTCGCGAGCTCGCGTCTGATGGCGTGACCGTCAACGGCGTCGCCCCCGCGTACGTGCGGACGCCGATGGTCACCGAGCAACTGACGGAAGCGCAGCGCCAGGCGCTGCTGGCCACGATTCCGGTCGGTCGCTTCTGCGAGCCGGAAGAGTTCGCGCATGTGGTGCGCTTTCTGGCGTCGCCACTGGCTGGGTTTATCACCGGCGAGATCATCGATATCAACGGCGGCCTGCTGATGGACTGATGGCGACCACTCCCGTCTCTGCAGACACGGATCTCACGCGGCTCGAT
>JBGSWY010000481.1:0-5363 GCA_041751715.1 Burkholderiaceae bacterium | reverse complement strand
CGTTCTACGCGGGCGAGATTCCGGCCGACATCGTCAAGGCGGTGCGTTCGCACAAGAATGCCGGCCAGCTCGCAGTGACGGACTTCACCTCTTATCAAGTCAAGCAGCGCGAGCCGATATGCACCGACTACAAACAGTGGCGCGTCTGCGGCTTCCCGCCGCCATCGTCCGGCGGGATTGCGGTGGCGCAGATGCTGGGCATCTTTGCGTCGCGCAACATCGCCACCGTCCCGCCGACAACGGTCGATGGCAAGCTGCGACCACAACCCGACGCAGTGCATCTGTTCTCGGAAGCCGGCCGGCTCGCTTTCGCCGATCGCGGCCTGTATGTGGCGGACAGCGATTTCGTCAAGGTCAATGTCGCCGGGCTGTTGGACCCGGCCTACCTGAAGCAGCGCGCGCAACTGATCGGCGATCGCGGAATGGGTACCGCGAAGCCGGGCGTACCCGCTGGCACCCAAACCGGAGCCGCCGAAGACACATCGCCGCACAAGGCTGCCACCTCCCACATTTCGGTAGTCGATGGGTTCGGCAACGCGGTGTCGATGACAACGACGATCGAGGATGTGTTCGGTGCACGCTTAATGGTGCGCGGATTTTTGCTGAACAATGAATTGACCGACTTTTCGTTCGCGCCGATGGCCGATGGATTGCCGGTCGCCAATCGCGTGCAGCCGGGCAAACGTCCCCGCAGCTCGATGGCGCCGGCGCTGGTGTTCGATCGC
Source organism: Burkholderiaceae bacterium (assembly GCA_041751715.1). GTDB lineage: Bacteria > Pseudomonadota > Gammaproteobacteria > Burkholderiales > Burkholderiaceae_F > JACCZX01. Next base: position 4,638 of record JBGSWY010000481.1, on the reverse strand, counting down.
GACGGCGGGCAGTTGGTCGGCATCGTCGGCTCCCCGGGCGGCTCGCAGATCATCGGCTATGTGGCGAAGACACTGGTCGGCGTGCTCGACTGGAATCTCGATGTGCAGCAGGCTATTTCGCTGCCGAATTTCGGCTCGCGCAACGGGCCGACGGAGCTCGAACGCGGGCAGTTCACCCCGCAGATGGTTGAGGCGCTGAAGGCACGCGGCCATGATGTACGAGAGATCGATATGGCCAGCGGGCTGCAGGGCATTGTGCGAGTGCGCCTGCCGAATGGTTCGCTTGGTTGGGCCGGCGGCGCGGACCCCCGCCGCGAAGGTGTTGCACTAGGCGATTAAAGCGGTGCGCTCCTCGTGTACGCGAGCCTTCGGCTCGCACGTGCACTCGTCGCGATTGATTTGGCGGGCTACCTTCGGAGCGGCCGCGCGTCCGCCCGCAATACAAAGGCACGAAAAGGCCGCGCGGTAGACTTTCTCGTGGATCAACGCTACTAGAGGAACGTACATGACAATCAAAGTCGGCGACAAACTACCCGAAGGCGAATTGCAGGAGTTCGTCGAAACCGAAACCGAAGGCTGCTCAATCGGCCCGAATACGTTCAAGGTCCAGGACCTGGCCAAGGGCAAGAAGATCGCCATCTTCGGCCTGCCGGGCGCGTTTACACCGACCTGCTCGGCGAAGCACGTGCCGAGTTACCTGCAAAAGTACGACGCGCTCAAGGCCAAGGGCGTCGACGAGATCTGGTGCATCTCGGTCAACGATCCGTTCGTGATGGGCGCGTGGGGCCGCGAACAGAAGTCCGGCGGCAAGGTCCGCATGATGGCTGACGGCTCGGCCGCGTATACAAAAAAGCTCGGATTGGAGCTCGATTTGAACGCGCGCGGCATGGGAATGCGCTGCCAGCGCTTTTCAATGCTGGTCGACGACGGCGTCGTCAAGGCGGTGAACGTCGAAGCGCCGGGCAAGTTCGAAGTCAGTGACGCCGATACGATGCTGAAGCAAATGGCCTAGACGTCATCCACACCTGGGAGATCCGATGAAAACGCTGGAAGAACAGATGTCTGTCTATCTGCGTTATCACCGCAATCCGAAGAACCGGCTCACGCACTTTGTCGGCGTTCCGCTGATCATGTTTTCGTTGTTCGTCCTGCTGGCACTGCTGCGAGTCGAGGTGGGCGGCTTCTCGATCTCAGCCGCAACAGTGCTCGCGGTCGTGGTGCTGATCTACTACTTCCGGCTGGACGCCGTGCTCGCCGCGGCAATGACACTGTTTGTCGCAGTGCTGCTGGTAGGAGCGCACGGCATCGCCAGCGAAGGATTAAGGCCGGCGCTGATCGTGTTCGCGGCAACGTTTGTCGGCGGCTGGGTTTTGCAGTTGATCGGCCATGTCTTTGAAGGCAAAAAGCCGGCATTGATGGACAACTTCTTCCAGGTGTTCATCGCGCCGATCTTCCTGATGGCCGAAGTGTTTTTCGCGTTCGGCTACAGGCGCGAGGTGGCCGAGCGCATGCAGCAGATGGCGGCCGTTAGCGGCGATGCACCCGAAAGTCGCGCATCCTGAAACCGAGCGCGAGGAGCGAGACGAAGTATGCAAGAGCCGCGGCGCCGATCACCGCAGCGAGCCACGCTGCGCGCTGCCCGGGAACGCCCTGCATCGCGGTCCAGTCGAGCGGCCGCTGCGCCCACCACAACACGCCCGCCAGAACGGCAAGCGCCACCACCAGGCGAGAGATAAACGGCAGCCACCCGGCAGCGGGTCGATAAAGATCCCGCCTCTTCAACCCGACAAAAAGCGCCAACGCATTGGCGCAGGCGCCGAGCCCGACCGACAGCGCCAATCCGGCATGTGCGAACAGCGGTACCAGCGCCACGTTTGCAATCTGAGTCGCAATCAACACGACGATCGCAATCTTGACCGGTGTCCGGATGTCCTTCCGAGCATAGAAGCCGGGCGCGAGAATCTTGACCGCGATCAGTCCGAGCAGGCCGACCGAATAGCCGATCACTGCGAGCGACGTCTGGCGCACGTCTTCTTGCGTGAACTCTAGTCCCTGAAACAACACCGACACGATGCCTTCTGCCGTCAAGCCCAGACCGACCGCGGCCGGCAACGCCAGCAAGAAGACCAGACGCAATCCCCAATCGAGCAAATGCGAGTACTCCTCGACACGCTGTCCGGCGAACGCGGCCGACAGGGTCGGCAGCAACACCGTACCGAGTGCGACGCCGAGCAGTGCGGTCGGAAATTCCATCAGCCGATCGGCAAACGCCAGCCACGTCACGCTGCCCGTCGCCAGATGCGAGGCGATATTGGTGTTGATGATGATGCTGATCTGCGCCACCGACACCGCGAACAGCGCGGGCACCATCAGGCCGCCGACACGGCGCACGTCCGGGTCGCGCAAAGCCACCAGCGGCGCTGACCATTGGATGTTGATGCCGAGCCGGCGCACTGCAGCCAACTGCATCGCAAGCTGCAGCACACCGCCGATCACGACCGCAAACGCCAGTGCCATGATCGGCCGTTCAAGCTGCGGCGCCAGCCACAGCGCGCATGCAATGAATGACACGTTAAGCAACACCGGCGTTGCGGCCGGAACCGCAAAGCGGCGGTACGTATTCAGCACGCCCGCCGCCAGCGCCACCAGCGACATGAACAAGATGTAGGGAAACATCCAGCGCGTCATGAGGGTTGCCAGCTCGAACGCTTCCGGATCGCGTGCGAGCCCGGAAGCGATCAGCCAGACCAGCACCGGCGCCGCCAGCACGCCGAGCACCGAAACCACCAGCAAGACGCAGAACAACGCCGCCGCTATGCGGCCGACGAACAGGCCCGTGTGTATGTCATCTCGGCTGCGAACATCGGCCAGCATCGGCACGAACGCCTGCTGAAACGCTCCTTCCGCGAACATCCGGCGTAATAAATTGGGAATGCGAAAGGCAACGTTAAAGGCGTCGGTCTCGGCACTGACGCCGAAAATTCTCGAGATCAGCATGTCCCGCGCCAGCCCGGTCAGGCGGGAGGCGAAGGTCAGGCCGCTAACGGTGGCAAGAGCGCGGAGCACGGTGGGGTTCGTTGTTGAAGTTTTTCGCGTGTTTACTAACGATCGGCCTGGTTTGCTATAGTGCCGCCCCTTTCGCAGCACACGCTAAGCGATCGCTTTACCGGACACGAATCTTATGGCTAATACAAAACAAGCCCGCCACCGGGCACGTCAATCGACCGTTCGCAATGCGCACAATTCGGCGCAGCGGTCGCAACTGCGCACTGCGATCAAGTCGGTGCGCAAGGCGATCGAAGCCGGCGACAAGAAGGTCGCAATGGAGACGCTTAACAGCGCCACCAGCATGATCGACACGATCGCCGACAAGAAAGTCGTTCACAAGAACACTGCCTCACGCAACAAGAGTCGTTTAGCCGCCGCCGTCAAGGCGATGGCGTAGCGCCGTCTTCTGGCGGCCGCGCGGCTGCGAGCGGTAGCAGGCGATAGCAGTTCCCTCCCCGCGCGCCGCATGGCCAAACCCTCTTCCAAGGTTCTCGTCATCAATGACGAACCTCTGATACTGCGCGAGTTGCTCAAAGGGCTGAATGCAGCGGCCCGCTCGCTCGACAATCCCTTTGGTATTTCCTTCATCGGCGCATTGACGGCCAAGGAAGGACTCGCGCTGATCGAACGCGACGGCGACATCCAGACGGCGATCGTCGACGACAAGCTGTACGCAGCACCCGACGGCAAGGCCAACGGAAAATCCGGCGGCCGCAAGAACGGTGAGGGCAAGCGCAGCCTGCAAGTCTCGGCACTGAAGCTGGTTCAGAAGATCACATCGCTGCGGCCCGAGCTCGACATCTACATCCTGATCGAGAAGGAAAAGGAGGATCAGGTGGTCGACGCGCTGTTTACCGAAGCGGTCGACGGCTACTTCTATCGCGAAGAGCGCGACCATCGCGGCATGTACCGCATCTTGAATGCGCAGATCGCAGAGCGTGCGCGCACGCCGTTCTACGATGCGCTGAAAAGCTACGTGATGTCTGCGAAGGATGCCTGGCACACGCCGGGCCATTCGAGCGGGGATTCGATGCGCGGCAGCGCGTGGGCCAACGAGTTCTACGACTTCATGGGCGAGCACGTGTTCGATGCCGATTTATCGGTGTCGGTCAAGGCGCTCGATTCGCTGATGGAGCCGACCGGCGTGATCGCCGAAGCGCAGCAGATGGCCGCGCACGCGTTCGGGGCGCGCAGGACGTTTTTCGCGACCAACGGGACCTCGACCGCCAACAAGGTCATCCTGCAAACGCTGATCGCACCGGGCGAAACGCTGCTGCTCGATCGCAACTGCCACAAGTCGGTGCATCACGGCGTCGTGCTGTCCGGCGCGCAGCCGATCTACATGGATTCTTCGGTTAATCGAAAGTACGGCGTGTTCGGCACGGTCCCGAAGAAGACAATTCTGAAGGCGATCGAAGAGCATTCCGAGGCGCAGCTGCTGGTACTGACTTCGTGCACCTACGACGGGCTGCGCTACGATCTGCGGCCGATCGTCGAAGCGGCGCATGCGCGCAACATCAAGGTGCTGATCGACGAAGCGTGGTTTGCCCACGCGCGCTTTCACCCGGCGCTGCGCCCGACCGCGCTCGA
>JBGSWY010000480.1:0-3336 GCA_041751715.1 Burkholderiaceae bacterium | reverse complement strand
GTGGCCGCCGTCAAGCAGCGTCAGAAAGGCGATCTCAAAACGCCGGTGGTGATCGAAGCCGATTCCAAGGTCGAGTATCGCGCCGTGGTCAACGTGATGAGCGAGCTGCAAAGAGCGGGCGTCGAACGAGTCGGCCTGTCTGTGCGGCTCGCGCAATAGCCGGTGATGGCGGCGCCGGCAGCGCGGACTCGCCATCGCTGGCATGCGCCGGAGAAGGGCAGCGGGCCTGCGTTCGCGCTGTCGCTGCTCGCTCACACGCTGTTGTTCATCGCGATTGCGTTCGCCGTGCGATGGAAGAGCGAGCCGGTCGGTGCGGTGTCGGCCGAGCTGTGGAGCTTGCCGCCGCCACCGGTAGCGGTGCAGCCACCGGCTCCGCCTCCGCCTCCCAAACCGGTGAAGGTCGAGCCGCCACCGGAACCCGAACCACCGCGCAAGGCGGACATCGTGGAGAAGAAAGCGCCACCGAAGGTCGAGCCGAAGAAGATCGATCCGCCGAAAAAGGACGAAGCAAAAATCGCCGCGGCGAAGGAGGCAGCGGTGAGGGAGGCGGCAGCGAAAGAGGCTGCAGCAAAGGAAGCCGCAGCCGCGAAAGAGGCAGCAGCAAAGGAAGCCGCGGCGAAGCAAGCTGCAGCAAAGGACGCCGCGCGGACCGAAGCCGAACGCAAGGCCGCGCAGGACGCAGCGTTGAAGCGCTTGCTGGCGCAAGCCGGGCCGTCGGCAATCGGTGCGGCGGGCGGTGGAATGTCGAATGCCTACCAGGCGCAGATCGTCGGCTGCATCCGCCCGCATATCGTGTTCAACGTTTCCGATGCCATCCAGCCGCGGCAGTACGTTGCGGAGTTCGAGGTCGTGCTGTTGCCGACGGGAGAGCAGGCAGCGGTCCCCAGATTGCTGAAGGCCAGCGGCCTTGCTGCCTACGACCAGGCGGTCGAACGTGCAATCCGCCGCTGCGACCCGTTCCCACCGCCGAAGGAGGGAACGATGCCGCGCTCGGTGACTCTTCGGTTCGATCCCGTGGAAACGCGATGACTGGGCAACCCGATAACCCCTACTTCTCCGCTGTGCGTTTAACGAACTGCGCCGTGTTTCCCGATTTCGCTGTCTATACTTAATTCAATGGCAGAAAAAATAATTCAACCCGCTTCTTCCGCACGCCGTGCCGTTTGTGCAGCCGTCGTTCTTGCGCCATTTCCAGTTGCTTCGCTCGCGCAGTTGCGCGTCGAGATCACGGGTGTCGGCAGCCAGCAATTTCCGATTGCGATTGCCAACTTTGCGCGTGACGGCCAGGGGCCGATCGAGATCGATTCGATCATTCGCGCCGACCTCGCGCGCAGCGGGCTGTTCCGGATCGTCAATGCCGGCACCCAGGCGATTGCCGAAAACGCCAGCGTCAACCTGCCCGAATGGAAGGGCCGCGGCGCCGATGCACTGGTGGTCGGGACCGTCACGCGGCTGCCGGACGGCCGCTTCGACGTGCGATACCGGTTGCTCGATACGGTCAAGCAGGCGCAGCTCGACGGGCTTTCGTACGTCAGCACGACGGCAGACCTGCGGCTGACCGCGCACCGGATTGCCGATCGCATCTACGAAAAGATCACCGGTGAGCGCGGTGTGTTCGCAACCCGCATCGCCTACGTCGTGCAGACCTCGCCGAAGTCGTGGGAGCTGCATATCGCGGACGCCGACGGCTTCAATCCGCAGGCGGCGTTGCGCTCGCGCGAGCCGATCATCTCGCCCGCCTGGTCCCCGGACGGCACGCGCCTTGCTTACGTGTCTTTCGAATCGGGTAAGCCGGTGGTGTACGTGCATTCGGTTACCACCGGCCAACGTCGTGCGGTCGCCAACTTTCGCGGCTCGAACAGTGCCCCGGCGTGGTCGCCGGACGGCCGGTCTTTGGCCGTGACTTTGACCCGCGAAGGAAACTCCCAGGTTTTCCTGATGAACGCAGATGGCTCCAACGTTCGGCGGCTCACCACCTCGTCGGGCATCGACACCGAGCCCGCTTTCGCCGTCGATGGCGGGTCGATTTTCTTTACGTCCGATCGCGGCGGTGGCCCGCAGATCTACCGCATGCCGGTTGCCGGCGGCGGCGCACAGCGGGTCACTTTCAACGGCGACTACAACATCAGCGCGCGCGTGAGCCCGGACGGAAAACAACTGGCTTACATCGGACGGCGCGGCGGCCGTCTGCAGGTGTATGTGCTCGATCTCGCCAGCGGTCAGGAAGTGGCGGTGACCGATACGACGAGCGACGAATCGCCGAGCTTTGCGCCCAATGGCCGGCTGCTGCTGTATGCGACCGAAGTCAATGGACGCGGGATCCTGGCATCGGCGTCGACTGACGGCCGCGTGCGGACCCGCCTGTCGGGTCCGAGCGGCGACATTCGCGAACCGACCTGGGGCCCCTTTATCAAATGAACCAAGTGAACAGGAGCAGCAAATGAAACTGACCGATTTTCCCCGCGGCACGCTGGTTGCCGCCGCCTTCGTCCTCGCACTGGCCGGTTGCTCATCGGTCGATCTCGAAGATCCCAAGCCGGCGCCGATCGTCGACGCCACCGCGAGTACCGGCACCAAAACCGGTCCGGATCCGCGCGCCGTGGCGCCGGTTGACGCGCAGGCCGGGCGCGGCCTCGACCCGCTCAATGATCCGAACAATCCGCTGTCGAAGCGCAGCGTCTTCTTTGACTTCGACAGCTTCGTCGTCAAGAGCGAATATCAACCGGTCGTGCAGACGCATGGCCAGTACCTGGGCACCAACAAGCAGCGCCGCGTCACCGTCGAAGGTCACACCGACGAGCGCGGCGGGCGCGAATACAACCTGGCGCTGGGGCAGAAGCGTGCCGAGGCGGTCAAGCAGCGACTGATGCTGCTGGGCGTTACCGATACGCAGATCGAAACGGTCAGCTTCGGCGAGGAGAAGCCGCGGGGGTCCGGGGCCAGTGAAGATGCGTGGGCGCAAAACCGGCGGGCGGATCTCAATTATCGATAGCAGTGCTCGTGTACGCGACGGCTCCGCCATCGCACGTGCACTCGGACTGATTGGTTAGAAGGTCGGGCTTCGGGCGGCCGCGCGCCCGACCTTAGAACAAAGGCGAAAGCGATCGCTTTGCGATCGCGTACCTGCGGGGAGTTTCGTAATTGAGATACATCGTCGCTGTGTTCGCGCTTTGCCTCGCCGTGCCGGCGCACGCCCAGCTTTTCTCCGACAGCGATGCGCGCAAGGCCATTTTGGAGTTGCGCGCCAAGCTGCAGGATCAGGAGCGCTCGCTGCAGCAAAAGGACGCCGAGCTCGCTACGCGGCTCGACCGTCTGGAGGCTGCGCAACGCAACCAG
>JBGSWY010000479.1:0-4556 GCA_041751715.1 Burkholderiaceae bacterium | reverse complement strand
GATGAATTCACTTTTCTGCGTGACACCGCGGCGAAGACATCGGTCGTGCTGGGCGATGGACGGCTGAGTCTCGAACGGGAGCCGCCGCGACGCTATGACGTGCTGGGGATCGACGCCTTCGCCGGCGACTCGATTCCGATGCATCTGGTCACGCGCGAGGCGATGGCGCTGTACGTGAGCCACCTCGCAGAAAATGGTGTGATCGTTTTTCAGGCGACGAATCGGTACATCGACATCATGCCGGTGGTGAAGCGGCTCGCGAGCGAGTTCGGCATGGAAGCCGTGCTGGTGTCCGACGTGCCGAGTTTTCAGACCGGGCCGGAGTACTGGTTGTCGCCGACGGATCAGGTGCTGGTGACGCGAGACAAGGCTCTGCTGCAGTCCGATAGCCTGCGTTATGTCGCGACTCCGATCGAGGATCGCCCTGGTCTGAAGACATTCACCGATGCGCATCACAATCTTTTTCGGGTGCTCAAATGAGCGAAGCCCGACGCGGTCGCGCCGCCTTCGCTTCTCGCGTTCGAGGCGGACGCCGATAATCGGCGCCGCTCAACGCTCGGCTGCTGCGTGATGGACGCTCTCGATCTGATGCGTGCGAGTTTTGACGCTGCGGTTGCCGCGGCCGATCCGTTGCGCATCGTCGCTGCGCATTTGCCTGGGCCGCCGCGGGGGCGGGTTGTGGTGGTCGGCGCCGGCAAGGCCGCCGCCAGCATGGCTCTTGCCGTCGAGCGCGCGTGGCCCGATGTTTCGCTTGAAGGTTTGGTGATCACGCGTTATGCCCATGGTGCGCCAACTGAGCGCATTCGGGTTGTCCAGGCCGGGCATCCCGTGCCCGACGCGGCCGGAGAAGGGGCTGCGCGCGAGATCCTGCAACTCGTTTCGACGTTGCAGCCCGGCGATCTGCTGCTGGCGTTGATTTCTGGTGGTGGTTCAAGTCTGCTTAGCCTTCCGGTGCCGGACATGTCGATGGCCGATCTGAAGGCAGTTACCGCTGCGTTGCTTGCCAGCGGTGCACCCATCGGCGAAATGAATGTTGTGCGCAAACACCTGTCGCAGATCGCCGGTGGCCGGCTGGGGGCCGCCGCGACCGCGCGCGGCGGCCGCGTCCTTGCGTTGATCATCTCCGACGTGACCGGCGACGCACCGTCCGACATTGCATCCGGACCGTGCGCTGCGGACCCGAGCACGTATGCCGACGCGCTCGCTGTTTTGTCGCGTTGGAACGTCGAAGTACCAAGCCGTGCGATGGGATGGCTGCAACGCGGCGCGAACGGTGAAGTCGCCGAAACACCGAAGCCTGACGATGCGCTCTTTGACCGAATAGAGAACCGCGTGATCGCAACTGCGCACCGGTCGCTCGAGGCTGCCGCCAGCGCATTCAGTTCCGCGGGCATCAGCGCGATCGTGCTGGGCGACACGGTCACCGGCGAAGCGCGCGAAGTGGCAAAGGTCTACGCCGCACTGGTGCGCGAGATCCGTGCGCACAACAAGCCGTTTACGCCGCCGGTGGCGCTGATCTCCGGTGGCGAATGCACGGTAACGCTGCCGCCCGGAGCACAAGGCCGGGGCGGGCGGTGTACCGAATTTCTGCTTTCATTGGCGGTGGAGCTCGACGGTATGTCCGGCGTTCACGCGCTTGCCTGCGATACGGATGGCATCGACGGCAGCCAAGATAACGCCGGCGCGTGGCTGGTGCCGGACTCGAGCGGGCGCGCCACGACGAAAAGTGCCATGGCGCGAGCCGCACTTGATGCTCACGATTCGTACGGATTTTTCGAGGCGGCCGGCAGCCTGATCTCGACCGGGCCCACTCGTACCAACGTCAATGACTATCGGGTGATCCTGATTTCGTAGAAACCTCCGCCGCGACCTCGTTGTGGGGCTTGGCGCGCAGCGTGGAAAAGCGGCGGTCGCCAAGTGCCTTCAATGCCGCACGTGCGATCGAACGGCGGTCGACTTCGAAAAATTCGCGCAGCGCGGCGCGCGTATCGGAACGACCGAAGCCATCGGTGCCGAGCGTGATGTAGCGATCGCGTATCCACGCGCGGATCAGGTCAGGCACCGCGGCGACGTAGTCGGTGGCGGCGATCACCGGCGTACCGTTTGCGGGTAACTGCTGTTCGATCCAGGAAGCAGCACTGCCACCACCCTCCGGCGCCAGGCGTTCACTGCTCAGTGCTTCGCGGCGTAATTCAGTGAAACTCGTCACCGAATAAACGTCCGCTGCGACCCCGAACTCATCCTGCAGCAGATCGGCCGCGGCCAGCGCTTCGCGCAGAATCGTTCCGGCGCCGAGCAGGCGCACCTTCGCATCCGGTGCCGCTCGGATGCGATACATGCCGCGCAACACGCCTTCGCGAACTTCTGGATCGATAGTGGCGCGCTTTTCCCCCGCGTCCGCTGACCCGGGGGCGAGGACAAGGGTAGAGGGCTCTTCTTTCGCGCCTGGCCCGGCCGTCGGCGCCATCGGAGCCGACGGTTGGGCGTAGTTCTCGTTCATCACCGTGACGTAATAGAAAATATCCTGCTGCTCGGTCAGCATGCGCCGCATGCCGTCTTCGACGATGAGCGCGAGCTCGTACGCGTAACACGGGTCGTAGGCGCGGCAATTCGGAATCGTGCTGGCACTCAGGTGGCTGGTGCCGTCCTGGTGCTGCAGTCCTTCGCCGGATAACGTCGTGCGCCCCGCTGTCGCGCCGAGCAGAAAGCCTCTAGTACGAGAATCGGCAGCCGCCCACAGCAGGTCGCCTACTCTTTGAAATCCGAACATCGAGTAGAAGATGTAAAACGGCAGCATCGCAAAGTCGCTGGTCGAATAGCTGGTGCCCGCTGCGACCCAAGATGCGATCGCGCCGGCCTCGTTGATGCCTTCTTCGAGAATCTGCCCGTTCTTCGCTTCCTTGTAGTAGCTGATCTGCGCGCTGTCTTCGGGTTGATACAACTGCCCGACCGGCGAGTAGATGCCGACATTGCGGAACAGATCGGCCATGCCGAACGTGCGCGCTTCATCGGCGATGATCGGCACGATGCGCGGACCGAGTTCGCGGTCTTTGAGCAGGGCCGAAAGCATGCGCACGAATGCCATGGTGGTCGACATCTCCTTGCCGTTCGCTTCGAGTGCGAAGCGGCCGAATGCTGCGGCATCCGGTGTGGCGAGCGCGGGCGATGATGCATTGCGCGCGGGCAGATAGCCGCCGAGCTTGTGGCGCCGTGCGTGCAGATACTTGATCTCCGGGCTCTCGGGCGCGGGACGCACGAACTCGACCTGTTCGGCCTGCGCATCGGAGAGCGGCAGCGCGAAGCGGTCGCGAAATTCGAGCAGCGCACTGGTGTCGAGCTTTTTCTGCTGGTGACCCGTCATGCGGCCCTGACCCGCGGTGCCCATGCCGTAGCCCTTCTTGGTCTTGGCCAGGATCACCGTCGGCTGCCCCCGGTGATTCACCGCTGCGTGGTAAGCAGCATAGATCTTGACCGGGTCATGGCCACCGCGCCGCAGGCGATCGATATCCTCGTCCGACAGATGCGATGTCAGCTGCGCCAGCTCGGGATACTTATTGAAAAAATGTTCGCGATTGAAACGGCCGTCGGTGGCCGATAGCGTCTGGAACTCGCCATCCACCGTCTCGTGAAATGCGCGCAGCAATAGTTGTTGCGTGTCGCGTGCGAACAGCGGGTCCCAGTCGGAGCCCCACAGCAGCTTGATCACATTCCAGCCGGCGCCGGCAAACAGCCCTTCCAGCTCCTGAATGATCGAGCCGTTGCCGCGCACAGGCCCGTCCAGTCTTTGCAAGTTGCAATTGACGACGAAGATCAGGTTGTCAAGCCCTTCGCGCGCGGCAATCGACAGTCCTGCGAGCGATTCTGGTTCGTCCATTTCGCCGTCACCGACGAATGCCCATACCTTGCGTTCGCTCGTATCGAGCAACGCGCGATTCTGCAGGTAACGCAGGAAGCGCGCGTTGTAGATCGCGAACAACGGACCGATTCCCATCGAGCCCGTCGGAAACTGCCAGAAGGTCGGCATCAGCCACGGGTGAGGGTAGGAGCTCAGACCTGTTCCACCGGTTTCGCGACGATAGTGGTCGAGCTGTTCTGCGCTCAGGCGTCCTTCCAAAAATGCTCGCGCGTAAACACCCGGAGACGAATGCGGTTGAAAGTAGACGAGGTCACCGCGCGTCTCGTTCGAACTCGCGCGAAAAAAGTGATTGAAGCCAACTTCGAACAAGTCGGCGGCCGATGAATAGCTTGCGATATGCCCGCCGAGCTCGGCGCTCACCGCGTTGGCCCGAACGACCATCGCGAGCGCGTTCCACCGTACCAACGCGCTCAAACGCGACTCGATCTCGAGATTTCCCGGAAACGGCGGTTGATTGGCGAGCGAAATCGTGTTCAGGTACGGCGTGTTCAGCACTTGTGGCAAAGGTACGCGGCGTGTGCGGGCATGCTGGAGCAGGTGTTTCAGCACAAACGTCGCGCGCTCGGGGCCCACGCTGTCGATCAGAGTATCGAGCGCGGCCAGCCATTCGTGCGTTTCCTGCGGATCGGCGTCGTTCTCG
>JBGSWY010000478.1:0-2321 GCA_041751715.1 Burkholderiaceae bacterium | reverse complement strand
CGCCGTCCGACGCGCTCGCCAATGCGAAGCGCGCTCTGGCGCGGGGCGGTGCGTCCGCGCGCGACTGGGCGGCGTTCGTCCTTTACGGGGCGCGTTGATCGTTTGACCTGGTTTAAGTGCCCTGAGAACTACTGTCACGATCGATCCCGACGTGGAAGTCTTATTGCGCAAGGCAATCCGCGAGCGTGGCGAGTCTTTCAAAACCGTACTCAACTGACAAACGATGCCCATTTGGCCGCCAGCGATCGAGCGCGGTGCGACGCTCGGTTCGTTCGACCGTGACTTTGCGCGCTTCGACCGCTTCAGCTTCGAGCACTTGCGCGCCTAGCCAGACTTATCGCCAGGGCTTGCGAAACGCGCGCGGCAGCGGTTCTTCGACGGCGCTGGTGATATATCGGCCGTCGTGAAACACCAGCGGCGCGCCGCCGGGCACGTCGAACTCGATGACTTCGCCCACCAGGATCACATGATCACCCTCGATGTACTGGCTGCGATTGTTGGCGATCAGCACGGCTACCGCACCGTCGATGACCGGCAACCGCTGCGGCCCGGCATGCCATGGGCTGCCGGCAAAGCGATCGACCCCGCGCGATGCGAAGCGTTTGGCGACGTCGAGTTGGTGCGCGGCAAGCATGTTGATCGCGTAGCTCGTGCAGTTTTGAAAGGCCGGCAGCGAGCCGGCCTTTAGAGACAGGCTCCACAGGATGAGTGGGGGATCGAGCGATACCGAGTTGAACGAATTCACCGTCAGCCCGGTCGGCGCGCCGTCCGCTGTCAGCGTGGTGACGATCGTCACGCCAGTCGCAAATTGCGCGAGCGCCTGACGATAATCGGACCGTGCTCGGGCAGGCATCGCCGCAGTTTACGGTCTGCATCGGATGCGCAACGCCGGTTATCGCGCCAAGGCACAATGCGGCTGCCTGGACTAACAATTCAAACTCATTACGGAGAAAACATGCGAACCCTGCGTGTACTGATTGCAATGGCAATCGTCAGCGTGCTGACCGGTTGCGGCTACAACTCGATCGTCACGCAGGAGCAGACCGTCACCGCTGCGTGGGCTGAGGTCCTGAACCAGTACCAGCGCCGGGCTGACCTGATTCCGAACATCGTCGAGACCGTCAAAGGCGAAGCGAACTTCGAACAAACCACTCTGCAGAATGTGATCGAAGCGCGCGCGCGGGCCACGTCGATCCAGGCAACACCGGAGCTTGTCAACGATCCGCAGGCGTTTGCGCAGTTCACGCAGGCGCAGGGGCAGTTGACCTCGGCATTGTCGCGCTTGCTGGTGACGGTCGAGAACTATCCCAACCTGAAGGCCAATGCCGCGTTCCAGGATCTGCGCACGCAGCTCGAAGGCTCTGAAAACCGCATCGCGATCGCGCGCAAGCGCTACATCGACGCGGTCGCGCAGTACAACACGACGATCGCGCTGCTGCAGAACTTTCTCGGCAAGATACTGACCGGCGCGTCGCCGAAGCCGCAGTTTGCCGTGGCGGATGAGGGTGCGATCAGCCGGCCGCCGACGGTCGACTTCGGAACGCAGAAGAAGTAGAGATTGCGTGTGTCGCCGAGTGCGCGCCTTGCCGGCGCGATCGCCGGGTTTTTTTGTTCGGCGATCGTGTTTTCGGCATCTGCTATTGCGCAGACTCCACCGGAGCTGCCGAAAGGCCTCGCTCCTTCTGACTCTTCGGTGCCGGCGCCGGGTGCGGCAAAATCAGCACCGCCCGCGCCGAGATTGCCAGATGGAACATTGGCAGTTCCGCCGCTTGCGCGTGTGACCGACACTGCCGGTGTATTGAGCAGCGCGGCGCGCGCGCAACTGGAAGCAAAGCTCGCCGCGTTCGAGCAAGCGCGGGGTGCGCAGATCGCGGTGATTGTGGTTCCCACGACGCAGCCTGAGCCGATTGCGGATTTCGCCAACCGGATCGGCGGCGCCTGGAAAATCGGCCGTGCCGGCGTGGGTGATGGCGTGTTGATCGTTGTAGCGGTCAAGGACCGCTACACCTGGATCAGCGTTGCGCGCACGCTCGAAGGCGCGTTGCCGGACGTCGCCGTTGCGCGCATCACGCGCCAGCAGATGGGGCCGCAGTTCGCCCAAGGCGATTTTGCCGCCGGGCTGAACGCCGGCGTCGATGCAGTCATCCGGCGCATCGAAGGCGAAGGCTTGCCGACGCCGGCCGGCATTCCGCGCGAGCGCGTAGCCGGCGGTGAAAGCGTGATGTCGGTGCTGATTCCGTTGATCCTCGGCGGCGCCTTTGTGAGTGGGCTGCTGCGACGTCGACTCGGCGTGCCGGGGGCCGCCATCGGCGGCGCCGGCG
>JBGSWY010000477.1:0-1725 GCA_041751715.1 Burkholderiaceae bacterium | reverse complement strand
GGGCGAAGTGATCCTGTTTCAGGGCCGGTCGTACAAGAGCTACCGCGGCATGGGCAGCATCGGCGCGATGACCGAAGGCTCGGCCGAGCGCTACTTTCAGGACAACGACGCCAACGTCGACAAGTATGTGCCGGAAGGCATCGAAGGCATGGTGCCGTACAAGGGCAGCGTGCTCGGCATCATGTTCCAGATGACCGGCGGGCTGCGCTCGTCCATGGGCTACTGCGGCTGCCGCACAATCGAAGAAATGCGCACCAAGGCGCAGTTTGTGGAGATCACCGCCGCCGGTATGCGCGAATCGCATGTGCACGATGTGCGCATCACCAAGGAAGCGCCCAACTACCGGCTTGAAAGTTGAGCCTGGTGACGTCCGGTCACGACCGCATCCTGATTCTTGATTTCGGCTCGCAGGTCACGCAGCTGATCGCGCGGCGTGTGCGCGAAGCGCGGGTCTACTGCGAAATTCATCCTTCGGATGTCGATGACGACTTCGTGCGCGACTTCGCGCCGAAGGGAATCATTTTGTCCGGCAGCCATATGTCGGCTTACGAAGAGTCGACCGAGCGTGCGCCGGCTGCCGTGTTTGAGCTCGGGGTTCCGGTCCTTGGCATCTGCTATGGCATGCAGACGATGGCGCAACAACTCGGCGGCAAGGTCGAGGGTGGGCACACGCGCGAGTTCGGCTACGCAGAGGTGCGGGCGCGTGGCCACACAAGGCTGCTGAATGCAATCGAAGACGAGCGCACGTCCGAGGGGCACGGGCTGTTGAAAGTCTGGATGAGCCACGGCGACAAGGTGGTCGATGTGCCGCCGGGTTTCAAGCTGATGGCATCAACGCCGTCGTGCCCGATTGCCGGCATGGCTGATGAAGCGCGCAACTTTTATGGCGTGCAGTTCCACCCCGAGGTAACGCACACGCTGCAGGGCCAGGCGATCCTGACGCGCTTCGTGCTCGATATCTGCGGCTGCCAGCCCGATTGGGTGATGGGTGACTATTCGGCCGAGGCGATCGAGAAGATTCGCGCTCAGGTCGGAAACGACGAAGTCATCCTCGGGCTCAGCGGCGGTGTCGACTCATCGGTTGCCGCGGCGCTGATTCATCGCGCGATCGGCGACCAACTCACGTGCGTATTTGTCGACACCGGCTTGTTGCGGCTCGACGAAGGGCAACAAGTGGTCGATACGTTTCAGAAGCACATGGGCATGAAGCTGGTGCACGTAGATGCCAGTGATCGCTTCATGGTGGCGTTGGCGGGCGAAACCGATCCGGAGGCCAAACGCAAGATCATCGGCCGCGAGTTCGTGCATGTGTTTCAGGAGCAGGCCGCCAGGCTGCCCGCGGCCAGATGGCTTGCGCAGGGAACGATCTATCCCGACGTGATCGAGTCGGCCGGCGGCAACACCAAAAAAGCGAAGACGATCAAGAGCCACCATAACGTGGGCGGGCTGCCCGAGACGCTGCATCTGCAACTGCTCGAACCGTTGCGCGAACTGTTCAAGGATGAGGTGCGCAACCTGGGCATCGCTCTGGGTCTGCCGCGCGAGATGATCTTCCGCCATCCGTTCCCGGGTCCGGGGCTAGGTGTGCGAATTCTTGGCGAGGTCAAGCGCGAATATGCAGATCTGCTGCGCGCCGCCGATGCAATATTCATCGAGGAGCTGCGATCGAGCGGCTGGTATGACCGCACCAGCCAGGCGTTCGCCGTGTTCCTGCCGGTGAGAAGC
>JBGSWY010000476.1:0-12946 GCA_041751715.1 Burkholderiaceae bacterium | reverse complement strand
CCGAGCGCGCGGATACGAAAACGCAACGTGTCTCCTTCCCAAGTCTGTTGCTCAATCGCGATCATCGTTCCGAGGTGACCGTGAGTGCGGGCGAAGCCCTCTTTGATACGGCGAACCGCCTCGCTCTTCCCGAGACGATGGCTGATGCTGACTGTGACGGTTTCGCTCACAAGAGCTGTAACTTGGTTACGTGGACGTCCATGCGCGCTATTTTGATCGAACGGCGATCGTGGCAACCGCTCCTCGCGAGGTGGCGACGCGGACGTTTGACGGGACGTAGCGCGCGGGTATGGCCCGCTATTTGCCGTCGATTGGGCGATGATTAGACAGACGATGCGAGCAAAACAAGCCCTGCGACCGTGCGTAATGCTGCTGCTGGCCTGCCCGCTTTCAGCGGCCGTCGCACAGCCGGCGGCGCCGCTAACAACAGTAGCGCAGCGCAGCACCGAAGCTATGCAGACAACGGCGAGCCCGGGCAGCCCCCAAGCAACGAACCTTGCGCCCCAGCGCAATGAAGCGCGCAAGTCGTTGAATGAACGCGGCTGGAAGACCTATCGGGACAACCGGTACGCCTTCAGGTATCCAGCGGGCCTAGTGACGGCCTCGCATCCCAACGGCGCCGTCGAGCTGGATTCTCTCGACCAAGAGTTCCACATGCGTGCGTCCTCCCGAATCAACTCGGAGAAGGAAACGGTCCAATCGGCCTGGCAACAGCGCCTTGAGGAGCACGGCCAGAGCGTCACTTACAAACGGAAAGGCGACGGATGGTTCGTGATGACCGGCGTGGAAGACGGAAAGACTTATTACCGCAAACACTTCGTCAACCCGCAGCGCACGGCCGAATTCGTCATCACGTATCCCAAATCGCGGGCGTCGGTCTACGACCCCTGGGTGATCGACATCGAAAAGAGCTTCGTCGCGCACCGCGTGTCCGATAGCGCTCATGCTTCCAGCAGCACCGAGCCCCCGAGCGTTGTTACGAGGGCGCCCGCGGTCGGCGAGACGCTCGAACTGCCGACTGTGATCGGGCGCAGCTATGACGATGCGGCCAATGTGTTGACCGCGTTCAAGGTTGAGCGCGTCGAAGTGGCGAGCGCCGCTCCGACCGGCGAAGTGCTCGCACAGGATCCTGCCCAAGGCAGCTCTTTGCTGCCGGGAAGCGCGATCGCGTTGCGGGTGTCCGATGGCTCGCTTGCGAGTGCTGCAGCCGCGGTGCCTGCGCCGTCCGCGGCTTCTGTGGCCCCCGCTTCGCAGCTCGAAACTTCGACGGCGCCCGTGCAAAACGATGGGGTGGCTGGCGCGTTTATCGGCGAGATCCCGAGCAACGTCGTGGCCGCGCCGGTCGCCGGTGTACTGCTCGGCCTGCTGCTCGGCTCCGTGCTTATGCGTCTAGCACTTTTAGCGCGCAGTCGCGCCATCGATACAGCGCCCGCAGAACACGTGGATATTGCGCCGGCCGAAATCGACAGCAGCCAGGCGGCTGCCGGAGTCCACAGAGTCGAGGCGATCGCGCCGCCTCCCGAAATCAAATTTACCGCTCGGCTCGATCCGGGCCAAGCAACCATTAAATTCACCGACCTGCCGCAGGACGAAGAAGCAGCGATTGCCGGACGTGAAACCACAGGAAATACTTGACCACAGCGACAGCGGTGATCTTTGGCCCGTGCGCGACGGCCCTGCGTTCACCGATCTGCAATCCGCCTACGGCCACGCGCTCGCCGTTCGACGTCTGCGCATCGCACGCGGCGAGGTTCCCGTGGGTTACAAGGTCGGCTTCACGAACCGCACCATATGGTCCCGCTACAACGTGTACGCACCCATCTGGGGCTCCGTCTGGAACACGACAATCTCCTATTGCGACGGTGCCAGCGACATGTCACTCGCTCATTTGTGCCAACCGCGCATTGAACCTGAGGCGGTGTTTGGCTTTAAGCAACGCCACGGCGCCATCTCACTTTGGACGACTTGTTTGATGCGCTTGATTGGGTTGCGCCAGCTTTCGAGATCGTCCAGTCACACTCGCCGGGCTGGAAGTTCATTGCACCGGAAACGGTGGCAGACGGCGGTTTACACGGCCGACTACTCGTCGGCCCAAAGATACCGATCGCCAAAGTGGCACGTGACAGCGAGCAACTCGGGCGGATCTTGGCGAGCGCCCGGTCCGTCTGCACAGAAACGGCGAACTCGTGGAAGAAGGTTCAGGCGCTAATGTGCTCGATAGCCCATTGCATGCGTTGATGCACTTCGTCACAGAGTTGCGATCGTGCCCAGGCGCGCCCGATGTGGCTGCGGATGACGTGGTCACTACCGGCACCTGGACAGATGCCTGGCCAGTGGCCGCGCGAGAAAGATGGAGCGCGCGATTCGACGCGTTGCCTGCGCTTGATATCAACTTCGAGTGAGAAATGGTTGCGGCTCGCTGGTACATAGCCCGCCGCCTACCCCGGGACTCAGCTGCTGACGCTCAGCCGCCAATAGATGCCGTGCATTCCACCGGTTTCTCCGCGCTGTGCGCGACCCCTCGATGTGCTGCAATTCCCGACGATGGTCTGGCAGCCGTGAGCTGGAGGAGAGTTGGTTTGAGGTTTCCGAGAAATTACCTGCGATGCCGGTCGTAGCGGTCATCAATCGCAAGGGGGGTAGTGGCAAGAGCACGCTGGCCACGCACCTTGCTGGCTACTGTGCCAACGCGGGTGCTTCGGTGATGCTCGGCGACGTCGATCGCCAACTATCAACTCAAACGTGGCTACGCCAGCGCAAGACGCGGCAACTCGGCCAGGCCAAGGAGATCCTGGGCTGGAGCATCGATCCCAGGAGCTTCGTCCGCCCACCCGCCGGCGTCGAGCATGTCATCGTCGATACACCGGGCGGTCTGCGTGGCTTCGATCTGGCGCGGGTCGTCATGTACGCGGACGCGATCCTGATACCGGTGTGCAACTCGATCTTCGATCGGGAGTCGGCGGCCGAATGCCTGGCCGAACTGCGCACGCTCCCCCGTGTTGCGACGGGCCGCTGCAAGCTGGCCGTAGTCGGCATGAGGCTCGACGCTCGCACCAAGTCGGCCGAGGTCCTGCAAGCCTGGGCGACAAGCTTGAATGTTCCGTTCATTGCCGTGCTGCGCGAATCTCAAGCCTATGTCCGCTGCATCGAGAAAGGACTTTCAGTGTTCGATCTGCCGGCCTCGCAGGTTCAGACCGACCGCGCGCAGTGGGAGCCGATCCTGGATTGGCTGCACCCCATCATGCAGCCGGCACAGCGCGCCGCCGATGATATGCACCGAACTCCGCCGCGGATGCACGGTACAGCCAGCGCTGCCGTCAATGGCGGCGCGACACGGGAGCCCGTGCCGCGAGCGTTGGAGCCGATTTCGCGTGAACGACAGCGCGCGCCCAGCCCGCCCACGCAAAGTGCGATCTCTCCATTGCGCCGTTTGCGCGACGCGTTGCCCATTCCACGATTCCTTCAACGCACGCCGTAGCACTCCCCCACCGGCGCGTAGATCTGATTGCAGGCGACACTCCACTGCGCCGCAATGGCAGAGCCTTCAGTTGCATAAATAGTTCCGCCGGGATATCGAGCTTTACGTAGACGGCTCGGATCATCGGCAGAGTAAGAGGTCGCTTTCTCGAAAGCACTTCCGATGCACGGTTTTTACCTCCAAGCAGATCAGCGATGTCTTTCTGACGCAGTCCCTGCTGCTGCATCCGAAAAACGATCGCTTCGACCGGATCTGGATTGCGAAAGTTGTACCGCTCCTTCTCGAAGTCCTCGATCAGCTTTGCTAGCAGCTCGAGTCGTCCGCCCTCCTTGGACCGGGCTTCAGGATCCCGTGCGCCGAGCTTGGCTGCCTCCGCGAGATAGCGCCGATATTGCTCACTGGTCTTGATGATTCGAGGTTTCATCGGGTTTTCCCCTTACCGCTTCTTGTTGCGAGCGTCGTACCGAGCATGCGTGCAGATTCACTCGACAATAACGATGGAGGCCTTGTAGGCAACAAGCCACTTCGAGACGGTAGTCATTGCCCATGGCGTGAATATGGGGATGATTAACCGCCGTGTAACCGTGGATCTTAGGCGAGCTCGATCTCGTTGACTCGTTGCGTGAGCTCGTCGCCCAGCACGCGGACGTTTTCGCTGTAGTCGATCGGCACGTCGATCAGATGCACCCCGCCCCCCTTGAACGCGGCGTCGATAGTCGACACCAGATCCTTGCAGGCGGTGACCCGCGAGCCCTTGGCGCCGTATGCCTCGGCGTACTTCACGAAATCGGGATTGCCAAACGTCAGGCCGAAGTCCGGGAACTGGTCGACCGCCTGCTTCCAACGAATCATCCCGTAGGCGGAATCGTTGAGCACGATGACCACGAGATTCAGCTTCAGGCGCACGGCGGTTTCCATCTCCTGCGAGTTCATCATGAAGCCGCCATCGCCGCACACCGCGAGCACGCGGCGTTTGGGATAAAGCATCGCCGCCATCATCGCGGACGGCAGCCCGGCGCCCATCGTGGCGAGCGCGTTGTCGAGCAGCAGTGTGTTCGCGACGTGCGTGCGGTAGTTGCGCGCGAACCAGATCTTGTACATGCCGTTGTCGAGGCAGACGATGCCGTCCTCCGGCATCGCCTTGCGCACGTCGGCGACCAGGCGCTGCGGAATCACCGGAAAGCGGTCGTCGTCCGCGTCTTCGGTGATACGGTCCAGGATCTCTTCGCGCAGCGCGAGAAACGCGGGGTCGAGCTTGAGCTTGCCTTCGAGTTGGTCAGCCAATAGCGTGAGTGACGGCCCGATATCGCCGATGACCTCGGCGTGCGGGAAGAACACTTCCTCCACGTTGGCCGACGTGTACCCGATATGAATCACGTGCACACCATCGGCGGTCATCAAGAAGGGCGGCTTTTCGATCGTGTCATGGCCGATCGAGACGATCAGATCTGCGCTGTCCACTGCGCGGTGCACGTAGTCACCGGCCGAAAGCGCGGCGGTACCCATGTAGTGGGCCGAGCAGTCGGTCACGGCACCCTTGCCCATCTGCGTATTGAAGAACGGGATGCCGGTTCGCCGCACGAAGCTCGATAACTCCGCGACGAGGCGCGGACGATTGCCGGCCGCGCCGATCATGATCAGTGGCCGCTTTGCCTTCTGAATCATCTTTGCCGCACGGGCGATTGCTTGCGGATGTGCGACCGGCGAGTCGACCGGATGCCGCGGCACGACCGGCACGTCGCCCACTTCATAGCCGGCGACGTCTTCCGGCAATTCCAGCAGCACCGGGCCGGGCCGCTCTTCCTGCGCCACGCGAAACGCATCGCGCACGACGGTCGCGATGCTGCGCGGGCTGACGATCTGCCGCGCCATCTTGGTCAACGGCTTCATCGACGCGACCACATCGACAATCTGGAATTTGGCCTGCTTGCCGGACATGATCGCCTTTTGCCCCGTCAGCAGAATCATCGGCATCGCGCCGAGGTGCGCGTACGCGGCGCCAGTCGAAAAATTCAGCGCGCCCGGTCCCAGCGTGGAGATGCACACGCCCGCGCGCCCGGTGAGCCGGCCATGGGTGGCCGCCATGAAGGCCGCCGCCTGCTCGTGCCGCGTCAATACCAGCTCGATCTTCGATTGCCGCAGCGACTCGACGACGTCGAGATTCTCTTCGCCGGGCACTCCGAAGACGCGGTCGACGCCTTCGTTGGCGAGCGCTGCTATCAGGAGATCTGAACCCTTGCTCATGGCGCTGTTCCTTGTGTTCGTTGTCCGGCTCACGCGGCAAGCAGAGTTAGTCCCGGGCGTGTTGGGCGAAGCCTACTGGTCTCAGATTTGCATGATTAACTTCTATACAAGGTCAGTGCAAAATCTGTATCGCGGCGCGGGAGGGTCAAATGAGCTACGCAGACTTACAAAGAAGGCACGTTCCATGGCAGCGGTGGCTTCCGCTGCTCGACAAGTTGCCGCTCTGGACCAGCTACTTCTTCGTCATCCTGTGCTCCTTCGGGATGGGGTACAGCCTGGGCAGTGCCAGATCGAGCTTGCCGGATGCCCGACAGAGCCAGGTCACGCTGGTGGCCTTGGCTGCGGGCGCTTTACTGTTTATTTTCCTTTTGATGCGGATAATGCGCAGCGAAGAGCGTCGCCGTGCGGAGAGCGCGGAACAGCTCAGACTGAGCAAAGAGGCGATCGCGATCGAACTGCTAGATCCGGTAGAGCGTCGTGTGCTCGATGCACTGAATGAGATAGCGGAGGCCAAGGGAATCGATCGGGCCACCCTCATCCCGGCGATATTGAGTCAGTACGTCGCGCGAAAGACTTTTGAAGCCGCTCTGCGAGAGCAGGCTGTTCAGAGCAGACGAGAACCGGAACCACCTCCCGGTTGGGTCAAGACATTGCCCGCCTGGTTGGAAACGTTGCCGGGATCGTTTGACGTCAAGTCCCGCTGAGTTCTCTGAGAGTATCCCGAGCACGGCCGCGTAGACACCGGAAACCAGGTCACGAGATAGAAAAGTCGCGTCAGTGGAGATGCAGCGTCGCCGCACGGAGTTGATGAGTCAGGACGCGTGAGTCGGATTGCGCAGGTTCCAGCAGCGACGATGCAATCACTGCCCTTCATAGGCTGCTTGCAATGCCGCGATATCGATCTTGACCATCTTCAGCATGGCGTCTGACGCTCGCTTGGCCTTTCTCTTGTCAGGCTCGGCCATCATCTTGCCAAGAATGGTGGGGACGATCTGCCAGGAGAGGCCGAAGCGGTCCTTCAGCCAGCCGCACTGCTCCGGCGAGCCGCCTCCCGCGAGAAGCGCGTTCCAGTAGCGATCGATTTCGGGCTGGTCGTCGCAGTTCACGACGAACGACACCGCGTGGTTGAACGGGTCGAGCGGCCCGGCTGTCATCGCCGTGAAATCCTGTCCAAAGAGAACGAACTCGACGATCTTGACCGACCCCGGAGGGCCGCTCGGCGATTCGCTCGGCATTGACGTGACGCGGACCACGCGAGAGTCGGGAAAAATCGATGCATAGAACGCGGCGGCCTCTTCGGCCTCTTCCGCGTACCAGAGGAACGGTGTGATTTTCTGCATAGGCTTTGCTCCTGGAGTTGGATTCATTCGAACAACGCCTGCGAGCTTGTCGGCGCCACCCTCAACACAGTGCTATCCGCAACCCTATCACTGCCGATCCATTCCAACGTGTTCTGGTGAGCGCGGCCAGCGTCGCGGCAATCGGCCGGGCGACGCTCACTTCTATCGGTAGCCGGCGGCCTGCAGTTCAAACAGTTCAGCGTAACGGCCTCGCTGCAGCAGCAGCTCGCCATGGGTGCCGTCTGCCTCGACGGCGCCATCCTTCAGCACGACGATGCGATCGGCCATGCGCACGCTGGAAAACCGGTGCGAGATCAAGACCCCGGTCTTGCCGCGGCTCAGCTCCTTGAAACGCTCGAACACTTCGAACTCTGCGCGCGCATCGAGCGCTGCGGTCGGCTCGTCGAGGATCAGCAGCTGCGCCTCGCGCATGTAGGCACGCGCGATGGCGATCTTCTGCCACTCTCCACCTGAGAGGTCGATGCCGGTCCGAAAACGCTTGCCGAGGACTTGGTCGTATCCCTCGGGAAGTTTGTCGATGACTCCATCCGCCAGGCTGCGTTCTGCCGCCGCGACGATGCGCGCATGGTCGTCACGCGCTTCGATCCGGCCCACGGCGATGTTGTCCGCAGCGGAGAGGTGGTAGCGCACAAAGTCCTGGAAGATGACGCCGGTATTGGCGCGCAGCGCGAACAGGTCGTATTCCCGCAGATCATGCCCATCGAGCAGGATGCGGCCTTCGTCCGGATCGTAGAGGCGCGCCAGCAGCTTGACCACGGTGGTCTTGCCCGCACCGTTCTCGCCCACGAGCGCAAGGATTTCTCCGGCACGCAGTTCGAACGTCAGGTGCCGCACGGCCCAGCGCTCGGCGCCCGGGTAGCGGAATCCAACGTTCTCGAATACAAAGCCGCGCTGGATCGGCACCGGAAACGGCCGCGGATTCAGCGGCGGAACGATTTCCGGCTGAATCTCGAAGAACGAAAACAGATCGTCGAGGTAAAGCGCCTGGCTCGCGACTTGCGAGAATCCGATCAGCAGATTCTCCAGCAGGGTTCGCAGGCGGCGGAAAGAGCCGGCGAGAAACGTCAGATCACCGATGGAAAACTCACCGAGCAGCGTGCGCCATACGATGTAGGCGTAAGCGGCATAGTAGGCAACGGTTCCGATCGCGGTCAGCACACTGCCCCAGCCCGCGCGCCGGATCGCAATACGGCGGTTGGCTGCAAAGAAGCTCGCGGCCAGCGTCCGGTAGCGTTCGATCAGGAACTTGTTCAGGCCGAAGATCTTCACTTCCTTGGCCGTTTCAACGCTCGCTCCCGTCTGTCGAACGTAGTCAAGCTCGCGCCGCTCAGGCGTGCGCGCGTAATTGAGCGAATAGCTTTGCGCGTTGAAGTGCGCCTCGCCGATGAACGCAGGCACGAGCGCGATGGCGAGCAGCATGATGAGCCATGGTGCGTACACGATCAGCCCGGCAGCGAAGCTCACCACGGTGATCATGTCCTGAGCCTGGCCGAAGAGCTGGCCGATCAGGCTCGTGCGTCCAGCGGCCTGCCGGCGCGCGCGTTCCAGGCTGTCCTGAAGCTCGCTGTCTTCAAAGTCTTCGAGGTCGAGCGTGGCGGCATGCTCCATCAGCCGCAGGCTGGTCTCGTTGCTGAAGCGCTCGGACAGCAGTGAGTCGAGCAGGGAGACGACACGGCCGAGCACGTCGGACGCGACGGCAAGTGCCAACTCGATTACGAGCAGCCAGCCGATGCGGTCGAGCACGCCGCTCGCGATCCACTCGCGCAGGGTGTCGTTGGCGGAAGGCGCACCGGCGAGCAGCACCACCTCGTCGATGATCAGCTTGCCGACGTACAGCGTCACCACCGGCAGCAACGCGCGCAGGATCCGCAGCAGGCCCTGACTGAGCGTCAGCGTCGGGCTGGTTTGCCAGACGAGTTTCAGGAACGGGGCAAGGTTGCGCAGTGCGCCCAGACGAGCGCTGAGAGGCTGATTCTGGGGCGAGCGGGGGCGAGCGCCCGCAGGGGACGAAGTCACCCGGCCCCCCATCGCATAGTTCTTTGGCATCTCCCGATTGTGCCGAAGCGCGGCGGGCACGGTGACGCTGACCTGTGCGTACGTGCCGGTGCGTGAGGGGAGCGAAACGTGAACCAGTTGCCGCGAGCGAAGCCCGCACAAGCCTTATCGCGTGATCAGCGCGACATCAGAGTCTCATGTGCCGGGCAGTTGCGGCGAGCACTAGCGCGCGACGGTTGAGCCGGTCACGCTGTTCCGTATCTCGCGCAGCTTTGCCTTCAACACCGTCGCGTTGTCGGGCCCGATGCGAATCATGGCTTTCTGTCCGGATGAAAGCGCCTCAAGCTCCGGATTCGCGTATTGATACTGCACCTTCGGTTGCACCAGCGCGATCGGCGATTTGATGTTCGGTGTTGCCAACAGGTGGTCGATCACCACCACCAGCCGATCGTTGAAATAGCCATTCGGATAACCCAGCTCGACATACGCCTGCTGAAACAGCGGATAGAAGCGAACGTAGACAGCTACCAGCTTCTTGCTGTCGACCGCCTGCACCAGCGCGATCACGGGCGCGTAGCGCGCGGGATTGTCAGTAGCGATGACGAGGTCTTCGCCAGTGGTGCTGGTCGAGAAGGCACCTGGCGTCGGGCGCACCGGCATCAGGCGCAGCGCGGCCTTCTCGCGCGGAAGATTGTCGATGGTCGCCACGATATTGCGAATCAGGTTCTGCGGCTGCACGAACTCCGGCAGCTTGCTGCCCTTGAACAGGTTGGCCAGCGATTCGCCCATTGCGGGATCGCTCGCATCGAGCGTGGCCTGCGGTGGCGGCGCTGTCAGCCCATCCTGCGCGCGTTCGATCGGATGTTCGATCTGCGGCACAGGAGGAGCGGGCGGCGCAGGTTCAGGCGCTTGCGATACCGGCGGCGGCGGTGCGACAACAGGCGTTGTCCTCGCCTGCCACCAGAAGACTGCCCAGATCAGCCCCGCGGCGAGGACCAGCGCCCCGACGACCCATGCGATCGTTCTCGTCATCGTCTTGCCCTCCAATGACTGGCTCGAAAGGAGGTCTGACCGCGCGTATCGAGCCTACGTTCCGCCGATATCGAGCGGCTAATCGAACGCTTCAACCGCCAGGAACGCTCCCAATGCCGTCAGATTGACGCGCGCTCTCAATTGGTTAAGGCAGTTGATCGCGGCGTCGGCGGTGACCGAGCCGTTCGAATGCAGCGCCGACCAGACGCGTCGCTCGGCGCGCACCGAAGCGACGTAGCGCTGCGGTTTGCCATTGGCCGGCAATTGCAACGCGGAGACGGTGGCGGCGGTGATCGTGGGCAGGGCCCCGAACAACTCCCCGAGTAACCGCACCACGAGCCCGACCGCGTGCTGGTTGTGCAGCTTGGTGTGCGAGAGGTCCGACATGCGCCGGATCTCGACCCGATTGCCGCTGGCCATCGCGGCTTCGCGGTCGGGAATCGCCTCGAGGCCGGGCACGATGAATTCGAGCCTGACTTCGCTCGGCGCATTGAACTCGTAGCTGATCGTGGTCGGCAGCGGCCACAGCACGTCGTGCAGGCACGTCGTCAGATACTCGCGCATGACATCGAGATCGCCACCCTCGGCCTGCGCTTTGAGTTGATGGATCGAGCGCTGCGCGGCGTCCCACCCGAGTCGGCGCGCCAGCCATGCGGCGCGCGCATCGAGGTAATCGTTGAGCGCCTGCGTATTGACCTCGGGCTTCGCACGCGGGTCGCTCGACGGCACCGGCTTCGGGGCTCTGGGCTGCGGTTCCGAGAACGCGCGCGCTGCCACCGGCATCAGCACATGATCGGGCGAAGGGGTCCAGCGATGCGGAAACGCGAGCGATTCGACATGCTCGTTCAGGTGCGAGCACACGGCCTGCGCCGCTTCGCGCTCCATGTCGGCAGCGCCGTCGACGACGTTGGATACGGGGTCGATCGCCTGGCTCGAACGCATCGGACGCACGATGCGTGCATAGCCATGTTGATCGATGCGCGCGCGCATGTCGCCGCTGCCCAGCGCGAACGAAGTGGCCTGCCCGGCGACCGTTTCGCCGCCTTCGCCGATCAATATGACCTGTGAGCGGCGCCGATAGATGATGCTCTGACCGTCAGCGCTGGCAAACGACGGCGTCAGCCGGTACGGCGGCAGCCATTTGGCCTTCGCACCGAACAGAGCGGTGTGGCTGAAACGCAAAGGCACCGGCTGTGGCGCCGGTTCGGCAGCCTTGCGCCTCGGCGTTTGAACGGCATCGAAATGCTGGAGATTCAATTGCGGACCTGCTGAAGGCGGCTAGCGGGCAATTTTGCCTAAGGGTCGCCATTGGCGAACGCCTCGATTAAGCGCATCGAGAAGCCCTTTTCAGCGCTCAGTGCAATGTGACATGGGCACGAACACCGCTAGCGCGTTCAGCCGATGTCCGAAATTCCTTCAACACCTAGACTCCGTCGGATGGAGAACCTGGACGACGCCACTGCGCTGCCCGCACATCCGCCGTCGCCGCGCAGGCAGTACGCGGACGTCTCGCGGCCTCGTGACAGGCATTGGAGCGGCCGCAGCCGGCATGTGGGTTATCTGCGCCGACACTGGCGCGGGGATCTGCCGCTGGCCGCTGCCGTCATTGTCAGCGCGGCGCTCCTGTGGGGCGCGGTGCAGGGGATCAGCTTTGCCTCGCGGCAGGTGCCGATTACCGATTACCCGATTGCGTCATCACTTTTATGGTTGCTCGAAGTGATCGTACTGATCGCCGGCGCGCTGTGGTGGGGCATGGGCGTGCAACGTTCGGCGATCGACAGCGTCGATCAGGGCGGCTCGATGGCGGTAGCCGCATTGACCGGCGTGGTCGGGCTGGGCGCGTTTGTATGGGTCGGCGTGTTCTGGTTTCAATCGGCGCGTTACGTGATGCCCGAAGTGTGGGCAACCCTGGTCGGGTCTTCGCCGCCTGCCACCGTGCAGCTCGAGGCGCGAACGAACCGGCTCACGTTGCAGGGCGGGCTTGAGTTTGGCAGCACGCGAGCCGTGCGCGATGTGCTGGACGCGAATCAGAGCGTGCGAACGGTACGGCTGGAAAGCCGCGGCGGCCGCGTGGCCGAAGGGCTCGCGCTCGGCACGCTGCTGCGCGAGCGCGGCATCGATACCTTCGTCACCGGCGAATGCAGCAGTGCGTGTGTCACGGCATTCGCCGGCGGCGCTCGGAGGACCATCGGGCCGCACGCGAGGATCGGGCTGCACAGCGCGGGCGGGGCGGGTTTCAGCGGCGAGATCATCGCTTCGGCGAATCGTCGCAGCGACGATTTCATCGCCGCCGGCGGCGTCGACACACAGGTACTGGAAAAGGGTGCCGCGGTGGCGAACGACCAGATCTGGTTTCCGCCGCCGCAGCTGCTGTTGAGCTCGGGCCTGGCGACCGAACAGGCCACGGCCCGCTGACTCACACGCGCTACGCTGCGCCTTCGGTTTGTGGGAGGGTGCGATGGCGCTGCTGATCCTCGGCTTGGCTCTCTTTCTCGGCGTTCACTCGGTACGGATCGTTGCCGACGGCTGGCGTAGCGCGCAGATCGCAAAGCGTGGGCCGAAGGCATGGAAGGGCATCTACACGCTGCTATCCATCGCCGGCCTCGTGCTGATCGTGTGGGGCTACGGCCTGGCCCGGCAGTCGCCGGTGATTCTGTACTCGCCGCCGTTGTGGATGCGACATCTGGGCTCGGTGTTGACGATTCCTGCGTTCATCCTGCTGGTGGCGGCGTATGTGCCGGGCACCCGCATCAAGCGCGCGGTCGGGCATCCGATGGTGCTCGGCGTAAAACTGTGGGCCACGGCGCATCTGCTGGCCAACGGTGCGCTGGCCGAC
>JBGSWY010000475.1:0-13635 GCA_041751715.1 Burkholderiaceae bacterium | reverse complement strand
CGCTCGAACGTGCGCGGCACGATCGCGCCGGCCGAACCCGGCGAGGCAGCACAATGAAAACCTGGCTGGTGGCAACTGCAGTCGCGATTGCAACACTGCCCGCATTGGCCGAAAAGGCCGATCGCACAAAGCCGCTGAACTACGAAGCAAACCAGGGCGAATGCGATGACCTGAAGCAGATCTGCGTGCTGATCGGCGATGTCGTGCTGACCAAGGGCACGATGCGTGCGGCCGGGGAGCGCGTGCAGATCCGCAAGGACCCGGAGGGCTACCAGTACGGAGTCATCGTGGCAGCTCCGGGGAAGCTGGCGACGTTTCGCCAGCGGCGTGACACCAGCAAGCCGGGAATGGAGGAATTCATCGAAGGCTACGCGGAGCGCATTGAATACGATGAACGCGAAGATACGGTCAAGCTGATCACGCGCGCGCGGGTCCGGCTCCTCGAGAATGAAGTGCAGCGCGACGAATTGCGCGGCGATGCGATCACCTACGACCAGCGCAATGCAAAATATTTCGTGACCGGCGGCAAGCCTTCGGCGGATCCGAACAATCCGGATGGCAGGGTCCGCGGCACCATTGCACCGCGCGCCGAGGCGCCGGCGGATGGTTTACAAGCGGGATCGAAGGCGAGCCTGACACCGTCCAAGGATCTCGCCAATCCGCGCCGCGAATAGTCGATAGCGAAGCAAGGCAAAGCTTATGGACGCGGATCGGGTCGAGGAAAGCGTGGTGCAGGCGCCCGCGATCGAGCACAACACGCTGGTCGTCGAGAACCTGCAAAAGCGGTACGGCAGCCGCACCGTCGTAAAAGACGTATCGCTCACCGTCGAAAGCGGCGAAGTGGTCGGACTGCTCGGGCCGAACGGCGCCGGCAAGACCACGTGCTTCTACATGGTGGTGGGACTGCTGCCGCTCGACGCCGGACACATCGCATTGAACGGCTCCTCGATTGCGCATCTGCCGATTCATCGCCGCGCGCGCATGGGGCTTTCATACCTGCCCCAGGAAGCCTCCGTGTTTCGCAAGCTCACGGTCGAGGAAAATGTGCGCGCGGTGCTCGAGCTGCAAGTCGATCAGGACAAACGGCCGCTGCGCAAGGCGGAGATCGCCGAACGTCTTGATGGTTTGCTCGATGACCTGCAGATCGCCCATCTGCGCACCAACACCGCGTTGTCTTTGTCAGGAGGCGAGCGGCGGCGGGTCGAGATTGCACGCGCGCTGGCATCGCGACCGCGCTTCATCCTGCTCGACGAGCCGTTCGCCGGAGTCGATCCGATCGCGGTCCTCGAGATCCAGCGCATCGTGCGCTTCCTGAAAGAGCGCGGTATCGGCGTGCTGATGACCGACCATAACGTGCGCGAAACCCTCGGCATCTGCGACCACGCGTACATCATCAACGAAGGTGTCGTGCTGGCTGCCGGCCGGCCGGAAGAGATCGTCGGCAACGAAACCGTTCGACGGGTCTATTTGGGCGAACACTTCCGCATGTAATGCATCACGATCAGAGGGTGAAACACATATTTTTACTACTTCTTCTTGCGCCGGCATTGGTTCAGGCAGACGTGACACTTCAGGTCGCCGAGACAGATCCGGCAGCGCCCGCCGCACTGGGGCACTGGGAGCAGTATTACGTCCGCGCCAGCTACGCGACTGACCGGCCGATCCGGGTGCGGGGCGACGCGTATTTTCAGGGACAGCGCATCACATCGATGACGGGCGGTTCTCCGGTCTATGGCGCCGGGGACGGCGACGCCATGTTCTGGTTCGCGTTCACGACTCCCGCACAGGTGGACAGGATCGTCATCTACGCGGAGGACGAGAGGACTCGCGCAGCGCTTGCGCAGGTCGATCTGCCGGTGGAGCTGACCTGGACCGGAGAGAAGTCAGCCCGTGCGCGTCCGCGCGCGGCGTGGGTAGGGGGCATGCAGGCAGAGCTGGATGCGCGCGCGAAGGTGGAACGTGCCGCGTACAGGAACCGGCCGACCCCGTGGTGGGAGACCGCGCTCTTCCTTGCGGCGAGCTGGAGTGTTCCGCTGTACTTCATCGTGCAGATCTTCGCGCTGGTGCGCCTGCGCGGCGGGTGGCGTATTGCGGCCGCAGTGCCGGCAGTCCCCATGCTGCTTCTACTGGCTCATTCCATTTTCGCGTTTTTCGCGGGCTCCAATTTGTTTCCTCTTCTGTTGATCTTTACCTGTGCGCCCGCGCTGATCTATCTCCTGATATTGCTCGCGGTGTCGCATCGCTCCGGCGTCGCCGCCGCTGCGTAGCGACAGTGGAATGAAGCCGAGTCTCCAGCTCAGACTCTCTCAGCATCTGGCGCTAACGCCGCAGCTGCAGCAATCGATCCGGTTGCTGCAGCTGTCAACGCTCGAGTTGAATCAGGAGCTGGAACAAGCGCTGGCGGATAACCCGCTGCTGGAGCGCGACGACGATCCGCAGGGACTGGCGATGCGGGTCAAGCCCGACGGGTCGATCGTGGCGGACGTTCCGACATCGACACCGGGCGAAACCGCGCCAGCCACCGAACCGAACGGCCACGATACGTCTGCCGCTCCGGAGTCGCCCGATGCGCCTGACATGCCGCTGGACGGCAGCTCGCTGATCGAGTGGCGCGGCAGCGGCGATTCGACCGACGACGATGACACCAGTCCGCTCAACTGGGCGGGCACCACGCTGTCGCTGCGCGAACATCTGCGAGCGCAGATTGCGTGCCAGGCATCGCCGCGCGATCGCGCGCTGGTGGAACTGCTGATCGAAGCGCTGGACGACGATGGATACCTGCACCCGACGTTCGACGAACTGGTCGCAATGTGTCCTGCGGAAGCTGCGGTCGAACCGGAAGAGCTCCTGACGGCGCTGCGCCTGCTGCAGAGCTTGGAGCCCACCGGTGTCGGTGCACGCGATGCCGCCGAGTGCCTGTTGCTGCAGTTGCAATCGCTGCAGCGCACGGCGAGCGCTTCACCGAACCAAGCAGTGCTCGACACGCCGGCGCCGATCGTGGCGCTGGCGTGCCGAATCGTCGCGGGGCATCTGCAACTGCTAGCGACACGCGATTTCGCCAAATTGCGGAAGGCGCTGGATTGCAACGACGATGAACTGCGCTCCGCCCACCTGCTGATCCGGACGCTGAATCCCCGCCCCGGCACAGCGTTTGCCGACACGCGAGCAGACTACGTTGTTCCCGACGTGTTCGTGCGCAAAGTGAAATATCGATGGACTGCAGTGCTCAACCCGGAAGTGATGCCTCGTTTGCGAGTGAACCAGTCGTTTGCCGATGTACTCAAAAAAGACAGGAGCCGGCAGGGCGCTGATCCCGCCGAGCGTGGCAAATGGACCACCCGCGTGCAGGAAGCAAGATGGTTGATACGCAACATCCAGCAACGGTTCGAAACGATATTGAGAGTCGCGCAGGCCATCGTCGATCGCCAGCACAACTTCTTTACGCACGGCGCCATCGCGATGCGGCCCCTGGTGCTGCGCGAAATCGCCGACACCGTCGAGCTGCACGAATCGACGATCTCCCGGGTAACTGCCAACAAATATATGGCGACCCCGTTCGGCATCTTCGAGCTCAAGTATTTTTTCGGCAGCCATGTGGCCACTGAAACCGGCGGCGCAGCCTCATCGACTGCGATCCGTGCATTGATCAAGCAACTGATAGGAGCCGAAGACCCGCGACACCCGCTTTCCGATAGCAAGCTGGCAGACCTGCTGGGCGGACAGGGCATCGTTGTGGCGCGGCGCACAGTCGCGAAATACCGCGAAGCGATGAAGGTTCCGTCAGTGGCGCTGCGCAAATCCTTGTAGTGATGAACCCACGATTGAAAGGGATGGCATGAACCTTACGATCCACGGCAACCATATTGACGTTTCGCCCGCGCTACGCAGTCATGTCGCGGGCAAGCTGGCGAAAATCGAGCGCCATTTTGATCAGGTCATCGATGCCAGCGTGCAGCTGACCGTCGAAAAAGTGCGGCACCGCGCCGAGATCACGCTGCGGGTGCGCGGCAACAATATTCACGTGGAAGCGGTTGAAGACGATATGTACGCCGCCA
Source organism: Burkholderiaceae bacterium (assembly GCA_041751715.1). Classification (GTDB taxonomy): domain Bacteria; phylum Pseudomonadota; class Gammaproteobacteria; order Burkholderiales; family Burkholderiaceae_F; genus JACCZX01. Next base: position 9,580 of record JBGSWY010000475.1, on the reverse strand, counting down.
TCGACACCCTGGTGGACAAGCTTGACCGGCAGGTCGTTCGTCATAAAAACCGGGTCAAAGATCACCATGGCGATTCAATGAAACAGCAACTGGGCCAGTAGTATCATCCGCGCCTTTCATTTTGCACGTCAGTTGCACATGCCATCGCAAACGTCTCTCACATGAACCTGATTTCCCGTATCTTGCCCACCTCCAATGTGCTGATTGACCTGCCCGCGTCCAGCAAAAAGCGGGCTTTCGAGCAGGCCGGGTTGCTGTTTGAAAACAATCAGGGAATCTCCCACACCAAGGTGTTCGACAGCCTGTTTGCGCGCGAACGCCTGGGGTCAACCGGCCTGGGCCAGGGCGTTGCGATTCCGCATGGCCGCATCAAGGGGCTGAAGGAAACGGTGGCCGCGTTCGTCCGCGTGGCGGAGCCGATCCAGTTCGATGCGCCCGACGGTCAGCCCGTATCGCTGATGATTTTTCTGCTGGTGCCGGAACAGGCGTCGCAGCAACACCTGGACATTTTGTCCGAGCTGACGCAGATGCTGTCGGACAAGCCGTTCCGCGAAGGTCTGCTCGCCGCGAACGACGCTCATGCAGTGCATGTTGCGCTGACGACCTGGGAACCGATCCGCCCCGCCGCTTAAACGAAGCTAGTGCGCGCCCCGATCCTGCGTCTGCGGTGCTGCCGTACATTGAATGCGCGTAGGTCCGTACGCTTGCGCTCCTCAACGCAATCCTCGGCTGCTCGCTACGTTCCCAAAGGCTAAGCCTTCTGGCGCTGTTTCAACGTCCGGCCGAGTTTGTTCCATACTCTCGCGCCATGCCCACCTTCCAATCGCTGTATGAATCCAATCGCGAAGCGCTGAAGCTCGAGTGGCTGGCGGGTCGCTCTGTGGCCGACAAGCCGTTGATCACGCCGGCGACAGCTCATCTTGCGAGCCCCGATCTGGTCGGCTTCCTGAATCCGATCCATCCGAATCGCCTGCATGTGCTTGGCCACGCCGAGGTTCGCTTTTACAGCGACATGGAGCCGGCGCGATGGCAGCACTATGCGCGCGAGCTGAAGGTCGGCGGGCCGATCGGACTGATCGTCGCAGAAGATCTGCAGCCGCCGGCCGCGCTGCAGAGCATGGCCGAGGATGCTGACTTGCCGATGTTGCGATCGCCGCTGTCGGCCGCCGCGATCATCGAAGTGCTGCGCATCTACTTTGCAAAACTGCTGGCGCAGCATTGCACGATGCACGGCGTGTTCATGGACGTGCTCGGAATGGGGGTGTTGATCGCCGGCGAATCGAGCGTTGGCAAGAGCGAGCTCGGACTCGAGCTGATCAGCCGTGGGCACGGCCTGGTGGCCGACGACGTCGTCGACTTTTCGCGGGTCGCGCCCGACACGGTCGAAGGCCGCTGCCCGCCGTTGCTCTCCAACCTGCTGGAAGTGCGCGGCCTGGGCCTTCTGGATATCAAATCGATCTTCGGCGAAACCGCCGTGCGCCGGAAAATGAAATTGCGATTGATCGTCGAACTGCGCCGCTATGGCGGGGCCGATACCTTCGAGCGGCTGCCGCTGGAAGGGCAATCCGAAGACGTGCTGGGATTGTCAATTCGCAAGGTGCTGATTCCGGTGGCCTCGGGCCGGAACCTTGCGGTGCTGACCGAGGCCGCAGTGCGCAACACGATCCTGCAGTTGCGCGGCATCGACACGATGCGCGACTTTCTGCAAAGGCAGCAGCAGCAGATCAACGAGCCTGAGGTCTGAACACTCACCTTGTGCTGTAATTCCCACACCGCGCGACTACAGGATGCGCGGCATGACCAAACAAGGAGTCACCATGCTCAAGCAATTGCTGCTCGCTGCGTGCATAGCGGTGCCGCTGGCTGTCGCGGCTCAGGACAAGATGACGACGCAGCAGGGAAAAATGGCAACCTGCAACAAGGAAGCCGCTGCCAAGGACCTGAAAGGAGACGCGCGCAAGCAGTTCATGTCCGCGTGCCTGTCGGCAAAGAGCCCGTCGCAGCAAGACAAGATGAAGGCATGCAACCAGGACGCGGGCGACAAAAAGCTGGCGGGTGATGCCCGCAAGAAGTTCATGTCGGAATGCCTGTCGGCCTGAGGAGCAGTCGCCTCGGCGCTTTAGAACCCCCCAAATGAAACGCCCCGCTGCAGCGGGGCGTTCATGTTTAGAGCAGCGGCGTGTCTAGAAGAACCCCGCCATCGAGTACGCCGCTTTCTTGAACATCAGTTCCTCCGCAGCGGGTAGCTCAAGGTTGGCCTGATTGGCGGTCGTCACGATGCGGGTGCGGTACTCCTTGCGATTGCTGACTTCCGAGCTGGTCTGACGTGCAGTGCCGGCATCGGACACTTTGGTGTCCACTCTCGTGTCCTTGCGCACCAGTACCCCCTTGGCCGCCTTTTCCTGTATCTGGATATCGCTCACCAGCATGTAGGTAACGTCCTTGACCGCGGCACCGGCGATCATTTCGGCAGCCCCGCCCAGCACACCGCCAACGGCGGCGCCGGTCCAGGACCGCGTTGCGGCTCCTCCGACCGCCGCACCCGCCACCACCGCGCCGCCCTGGTATCCCTGGTTCAGCGCCTGCTGCGCTGCCGTCGGGCTGGCTTTTTCGAGATTCAACACGTAGACGACCATCAGGAACTGGGCCTCATCCGGATCGTCGATGATCCGGTATCCCTTGTCGTTGGCTTGCGTGAATTGCTCGGTCACAAATTGCTTGAACCGGCGGCGATCGAACTCCATCACTCCGCTCTTCACGTCGAGATAAATGGTCCGCTTATCCTTGGACACCGGATCGACAAATATCGCGGTCGACGTGCGTGACTGCACATCGAGATCCTTCTTGGCGATCATCGTCTGGGTGGCTGCGCAGCCGCCCAACACCATTGCGACAGCCATAAGGCCGACAAACCTTGTGTAGCGATTCATGCTTCCTCCGTGTTGCTTGTTGTTGGTTGTCAGTACCAGTAACGGCCGTAGTAGCGGTGGTAGTAGTAGCAGTTGCCGTAAGCCCGCCACCCGTACGAGTAAATCGAAGCGCAGGTGTAGCCGGGCCGCCAGTAGGGGGGGGCGGTGGCCTCGGGCTTCAGGTTCTTCTCCATCGCATTCTTGATGTAGGAGTCGAGCTTGGCCTGATCTTCGACGGAAAATGGCGCGGCGAGCACCTGCTCGTTCAATTGCCGCTGCATGCGCTCTCTCTCGGTTTCGGGGCCAGCCTTCGACTGCGCGAAGGCTGGCGGCGCTACTGCCACGCAAAGGAAAGTAAGCACACACCAAGCATTGAGAGATTTCATAAACTGCTCCCTTCAAGCGGATGAATTGCTTATGTGGCGCACCGGGGCGCTTTTGGCCGATCAAGATACGCTCACCGGAAGCGGCCGGTCAAGCATTGGTTTCACGGCCTCTTCGCGACGGGTGCCGTAGTCGACGCATGCAACAATCGCCGCATTTTTCGCACGCACATACCCCCGTGATGCGCATTGTTCTGGTCACCGGACTTTCGGGCTCCGGCAAGTCCGTGGCGATCCGGCTGCTGGAAGACGCCGGCTATTACTGCGTCGACAACCTGCCGCCGCAATTTCTGCTCGATTTGTGCGCTTACCTGGACAGCACCGGACACCGCGACGTGGCGGTATCGGTCGATGCGCGCAGCGAGGCGACTCTCGCCGATGTGCCCATGATGATCGCAAGGCTGCGCGGCAGCGGCCACGACGTTCGCGTGCTGTTTCTTACCGCCTCGGAAGCTGCGCTGGTGCAGCGATTTTCGGAAACCCGCCGGCGCCATCCGATGGCATTGCGTGAGCCGGAGCGCGGCGGCGCCAGCACCGTGACCGAGTCGATAGCGCTCGAGCGCGCGCTGCTCGAGCCGCTGGCAGAGATCGGCCACTCGATCGATACCAGTGCGCTGCATCCGAATCTGCTGCGCCATTGGGTGCGCCAGTTTGTCGACTCGCCGCGCGCCAATCTGACGTTGTCGTTCGAGTCCTTTGCGTTCAAGGACGGCATACCGGTGGCCGCCGACCTCGTGTTCGACGTACGCAATTTGCCCAACCCGCACTACGACCTTGAATTGCGACCGCTGACCGGCCGCGACGATGCGGTCGCCGCGTTTTTGCTGGCGGCTCCGCAAGTGCAGGAAATGATCAACGACATTGCAGCGTTCATCGAGAAGTGGCTACCCAGCTATGTCGCGGAGAACCGGCACTACGTGACGGTGGCAATCGGGTGCACCGGCGGGCGGCATCGATCCGTGTACATCGTCGAAGAACTGGCGCGCCGCTTCATGCGGCGCGAATCGGTGTTGGTGCGCCATCGCGGCATCGAACCGATCGAGCCCCAGAGTGAGCAGGCGCATGTCGGCTGAAACCGTCACTCGCGTTGCGCTGTTCCCGCTGTCCGTCGTGCTGTTTCCGCAAGGCGTGCTGCCGCTGCGCGTGTTCGAGGCGCGCTACATGGACATGGTGCGAGATTGCATGCGGGACGACACATCGTTCGGCGTTTGCCTGGTCAACGGTGCCAGGAGCGCGACGTCGGCCACCGCCGAAGTCGGTTGTCTCGCACACATTACCGATTGGGATATGCAGCAGCTGGGGTTGCTGCAGATTCGCACCGTCGGCGGCGATCGCTTTCGTCTAGTGGCCAGCGAATCGCAGCCGAACGGCCTGATGATCGGCGAGATCGATCTGATTGGCGATGACGACGATGAGCCGGTCGCGGCCGAGCATCAACCATGTGTCGATCTGTTGACGCGCATCATCGAGGACATGAGTGCGCAGATCGCGGAAAAACGACGCACCGGCGAGACGGAAGACGGCAACCCGGTGCTGACGCAACTGCCGTTCGAGCAACCGTACCAAATGGAGTCGTCGGCATGGGTGTCGAACCGGCTATGCGAAGTGCTGCCGGTGCCGTTGAAAGCAAAACAGAAGCTGATGGAATTGACCGACGCGGCGACGCGCCTTGAAATCGTTCACACCTACCTAAAACAACACTCGGTGCTGAAATAGGGCTACACCAGCGCGGGCTGTGCCAGAAGAAGTAGCAGCCGGCGGATCGGGGACGGCAGCGGGGCCGTTTCAAGCTCCGCGCCCGAAACCGCGCGCAAGGTCGAACTGGAGGCCGCAATCGAGCCCGTCACCTGCGCGATCCGGGGCCGCATCACATACGTGTAATGCGTGAACTCGTGCCGTAGGTCGCCCAGGGCCTCTCGAATGGTGACTTGAAGTCCGTAGCGCGACCGGACTCCGGCCACGATCGCCTGGTCGGTGGCGTCGGCCTCGAACTCCGGCAGGCTTAACAGCCCACCCCAGATTCCGGCGGGAGGACGCAATTCCAGCATATGGGCGCCGGCGAGGTCGTGTATGACCAGCACCGTGGAAGATCGAATCGGCCGTTGCTTCTGCGGCCTTAAACCCGGCAGTCTGTCGATCGTTTGTGCGAGCCGGGCGACGCACGTTTCGTTGAGCGGACAGGCCGCACACTGCGGGCGGCGGCGGGTACAGATCGTCGCCCCCAGGTCCATCATCCCCTGCGTGTAGGCCTCGATCTCGTTGTCGGGCAACAGGGAGCCGGCGCGCTGCCAGAGCACGCGCTCGACGGTCGGGCTGCCCGGATAACCTTCGATGCCGAAGTGCCGTGCCAGCACGCGCTTGACGTTGCCGTCGAGAATCGCCGCGCGCTCACCGAAGGCCAGTGCGACGATCGCTGCGGCGGTCGAGCGGCCGATTCCCGGCAACTGCGAAAGAGCATCAACGCTGCGCGGAAACTCGCCGCCGTGCGCGTCGACGATTTGTTGCGCACATTTATGCAGATTGCGCGCCCGCGAGTAGTAGCCGAGCCCGGCCCAGCAACACATCACCGCTTCGATCGGCGCCGCCGCGAGCGCGCGCACATCGGCAAAGCGCGCCATGAAACGTTCGTAGTAGGGGATGACCGTTGCGACCTGCGTCTGCTGCAGCATGATTTCCGACAGCCAGATGCAGTACGCATCGCGTGAGCGCTGCCACGGCAGATCATGGCGGCCATGCAACTTTTGCCACCCGATGATGCGGCCGGAAAACGGCGAGGCGGCCGTTGCTTTCACTCAGGCGGCAAGCGGCTGCTCGTCGAATGAATCTTCCAGTTGCGCGCGCCGGCCGATGTCGTGAATTCGATCGGTCAGACGCTTCAGCATGCCGAGCTTGCTTTGCGCGTCTTCGAGCGCGTCTTCGAGCTCGGTAATGCGCTCATCGAGCGATCCCTGCGCATCGCGAATCTTCGAAACCGATTCCGCGCGCTTGCGTAGCTGCGAACGCTGTTCTCGCACCTGCGTTTCGATCGGCGGCAGCAGCGACTTGACCCAAGCTTCGGTGTCGCGCTCGGCCGCGGCGAAAACCTCGCGCGATTTTGAAACGACGGTGTCGAAAAACCGCTCCATTAGCCGCCACTTCTCGGTCGTCAGCACCGCCAGCGCACCGAACTGCGACTTGTACGCATGCTCGGCACGCTCAAGCTCGGCGATGTAGGTATCGAGGGAAAACGGCATCGGCGGCGACAGGCTCCATCCCAGTTCTTCGGCGAAGCGCCGCTGCACTCCGGTCACCATCTGCTCGATTTCAAGCATGCTCACGTTCGCGGTGCGGAACATTTCGCGCAGCGATGCGAAATAATCCTTTACCGCGAATGTCAGCTGCGGCGACAGTTTGCTTTTCTTCATGCGATCGCGCGTGGCGACCACCTGTTCTCGCAGCGCCCCGATCGTCAGGCCGGCAAACAATTTATCCGACAGCTTCGACAGCACCAGCCGCGCCGCCACAATCCGGCGCACGACTTCCTCGAACTCGCGTTGTTCGGAAATCGCGCGACGTGTCATGCGCTCGATCGAGCTGTGGTTCTTGCCCTGCAATGAGCGCAGTTCGTACAGCTGTTCGATCACGCTGCGCTCGCGCGCGGTGAGCGCCAGGCGCATTTCCGACGCCACCCGCTCGACGACCGAGATCGTTTGATCGCGCACGATCTTCTGCTTGGCCGGAACCAGAAGCTCAATCAACGCTTCTTCGAGCAGCGGCAAACGGCTCGCCTGCAGCAGCGTCTCGTCGCCCTGCACCTTCGCCACCAGGCCTTTTTGCGCCGACACCGGAAACACGCGCATCGGGTCGAGGTCGAGTGTGGCGGCCACAGCCGACGCCTGGCGCCGCACTTCGCGTTCGATCTCTCCCGGCGTTTTCAGCACGTCCCACAGGCCGTCGATCTTGTTCAGCACCGCGATGTGATTGCGGTGCCCGGCATCGCCGACCACCTGCCGCCAGACGTCGAGGTCGCTCTTCGTGACACCGGTGTCTGCCGCTAGCACGAACAGGACGGCGTGCGCGTTCGGCACCAGCGACAGGGTCAACTCGGGCTCGGTGCCGATCGCATTCAAGCCCGGCGTATCCAGAATCACGAGCCCGTGCTTGAGCAGCGGGTGCGGAAAATTGATCACCGCGTGGCGCCACTTCGAAATCTCGATGCGGCCGCTCTTGTCGACCGCAACTGCCTGGTCGGGGTCATCGGCGTCGTACAGTCCATAGCTCTTGGCTTCGGCCACCGGGACGCGCGATGTTTCGGCGACGATCTTGAAAGCCTCAAGCATGCCGTCGGCCGATGCCGTGTCGAGCGGAAATATCTGCCACTCGGCCCCAAGACGCTTGAAGTCGGAGGTCGAACCGTGGCGCCCGCGCGTCTCGATCGGCAGCGCGCGGATGCACGGCGGCAAGGTATCGTCGTACAGCAGCTCGGTCGGGCACATCGTGGTGCGGCCGGCCGATGACGGCAGAATGCGCTTGCCGTAGTCGGCGAAAAAGATCGCATTGATGAGCTCCGATTTGCCGCGCGAGAATTCGGCGACAAAGGCGATCACCAGCTTGTCCTGCGCCAATCGCTCGAGCGCTACATCGAGGCGTCGCGCCGTATCGGCTTCGAGCGACTGCGTTTGCTCCAGCCACTGGCGCAACTGCACGATCGCCGTCGCCAGCGAATCACGCCAATTTCCGTACTGCTCGAAGCTGGAAGCTAATGGGGCCATCGGGATCGAGTGCGCACACACGCGCGCCTCAGTGCTGCTTGCCGGAGCCGAATCTATAGCACGCGCTCACCCTCGCGCCCAGTCACCCAAACGGACAAGCAACACCCGGTTGCCGTGCGAGTTCGAGCGATACCGGGAAGCCATTCCAAAAACGTGGCGAGCGGCCCGAGGTTGCTGCGAGGAGCGCACCCGTACGAAGCTAGGGCGAGCACCGCAGCGGCAAGATCGGGCTGCGCAATAGTTTGGAGATGGCCTCGCTTACCGCTTCTGGCACGCGGGACAGTAGTAGGTGGCGCGCTGGCCCTGCAAAATTCGAACGATCGGTGTCGCGCACACGCGGCATGACTCGCCGGCGCGGTCATATACGCGGGCGTCGAGCATGAAATAGCCATCTGCACCATCGGCGCCGACGAAGTCGCGCAACGTACTGCCGCCGACCGCGATCGCTTCGGTCAGCACCTCACGCACGGCCACCGCCAGCGCCTCGCAGCGCACGACGCCGAGCCGGCGTGCCGCCCGCTTAGGATTGATGCGCGCGCGAAACAGACTTTCGGAGGCGTAAATGTTTCCCACGCCAACGACCACGTCGCCCGCCAGCAATAGCTGCTTGATCGAAGCAGCCCGCATGCGGGTGTGGCGATACAACCAGTCGCCGTCAAAGCGCGGGTCGAAGGGTTCGATGCCGAGTCCCGCCAGCAGCGGATGCGAGCCGACATCGCCTTGTTTTGGGTCATGCCAGAGCAGTGCGCCGAAGCGGCGCGGGTCGGTCAGGCGCACACAGCACGCTTCGAACAGCACATCGACGTGATCGTGCGGGCCAGGTGCGGGTACCGCGCGCCGCCGCGGCCATACGCGCCACGCGCCCGACATGCCCAGATGCGAGATCAGCGTGCCGTGCATGAACTCCCACAACAGGTACTTGCCGCGTCGATGCAGCCGTTCAACGGTGCGACCCTTGACCAGGGCCGGCAGTTGAGTGGGCACCGGCCAGCGCAAGCGCGGCTGGCGCACGATGACCGACTCGACCGTCCGTCGTTCGACATAGGGCGCCAATGCCCGGCGTGTGACTTCGACTTCGGGTAGTTCGGGCACTTTTATCGTGTCAATAGCTCTGAATCATTCTGTTACTGTGCCACGCATCGCGTTTTCGATGCGCCACCGCTGGAGCGCATTCACGCGCTGAGACATTCCTCATGATTCGTTCACTGCTTTTGCCACCGGCCGCCTTTTTGCTGATCGGATGCGCCAGCGCGGCGCCGCCGATGCTCAATGCGCCGCCGGTACCACCCGTGACGCTTAGCCAGGTCGCGCCACCGCCAAAGCCGGCGGTTCCGGACACAGCGTCCGAGCGCGGTGACCCGGTCCCGGATGTCAACCTGTCGGGCGCTCTGCTGTATCAGCTGATGGCGGCCGAAGTCGCAGCACAGCGCGGCGAGCTCGGCTCGGCATTCGCCGTCTATATGAAGCTGGCCCGCGAAACGCGTGACCCGCGCCTGGCGCGTCGCGCGGCCGAGCTTGCGTTGCAGGGCCGCGCCGT
>JBGSWY010000474.1:0-1753 GCA_041751715.1 Burkholderiaceae bacterium | reverse complement strand
CCTTCGCGCGCCAGCGGATGGCCGACGATCACGCTGAGATCGGGAAACTGAAGCAGTTGCGCGGTGAGCATCTGCAACGCTGCATCGCTCGCTGCGTAAAATGCGCGACGCAGAAGCAAGTCTTCGGGGGGATAGCCGGTCAGAGACAACTCCGGCGTCAGCAGCAGGTCTGCCCCCGCCGCTGCGGCGCGCGATGCCGCTTCGATGATCTTTCTGCTGTTGCCCTCGAAGTCGCCGACGGTGCAATTCAACTGCGCAACCGCGACCTTGACTTTCGAACTCATTAACGGCGTATCAATGAACCACTCGGCAGATGGCGCCGATTATTGCACGCGCACCATCGACGACCTGGCGACGATCGGGCGCGCCGAATGGAATGCGCTTGTTGCTGGGTCCGGCAGCGACAACCCTTTTTTGCGGTATGAGTTCCTGCATGCACTGCATGCAGCCGGATGCGCATCGCCTCGATCGGGCTGGGTGCCGCAGTACCTGACGCTGTGGCGCGGAGAGCAACTGACCGGCGCCGTGCCGCTGTATCGAAAGCATCATTCGTACGGTGAGTACGTGTTCGACTGGGCCTGGGCGAACGCGTATCAGCAGCACGGCATCGACTACTACCCGAAGTGGCTCGCGGCGGTACCTTTCACACCGGTGCCAGGCACGCGGTTGATTGCCCTCGATGCAATCGCGCGCGACCTATTGGCGCAGGCGCTCGTCTCGCAGGCGAAAGAGTCCGATCTGTCGTCGCTGCACGTGCTATTTGCGCCGCACGACGAAATACGACAGCTTGCCGCTCTCGGATTGCCGACGCGTCGCGCGGTGCAGTTCCACTGGTTGAATCGTGGCTATTCATCGTTCGATGACTACCTTGCCGCGCTTGCGCAACCAAAGCGCAAGAAGATCCGCGCGGAAAGGCGGAAAGTCGAGACCACCGGCATCACGCTCGAGCGCAAAGTCGGCAGCGAGATCGCGGAAGCAGACTGGGACCTGTTCATGCGCTGCTATGCCACCACCTACGCGGCGCACTACTCGACTCCGTACCTGAACCGCCGGTTCTTTCTGCAAATCGCGCAGTCGATGCCCGAAACACTGCTGATGGTGATCGCACACCGCCAGCGACACCCGATCGCCGCCGCGCTCGCGCTGTTCGATCGCGAGCGTCTGTATGGACGCTACTGGGGTGCGATCGAATTCGTGCCCTGCCTGCACTTCGAAACGAGTTACTACCAGATGATCGAGTTCGCGATCGAACGTGGGCTCAAGGTGTTCGAAGGCGGCGCGCAGGGCGAGCACAAGCTCGCCCGCGGTTTCGAACCGGTGACGACCTACTCAGCGCACTGGCTGGCGCATCCCGCCTTCGCCGATGCGGTGGAGCAATACCTGCAGCGTGAAACCGGAGGCATCGAAGCGTATGTGGATGAGCTGAACGAGCGCAGCGCACTACGAGAGCCGCCGGGCTTCGAATGAGGCCAACCCATTTCGCTGCAGCCTTGCGGATCGTGACGATCTGGAGGCACGTCGCTGCGCGCCGGCCCCTGCGGGGAGTCCGAGCAAACCCCTCACCCTCCGTTGCCGCGTCGAAGCTGGCATGACACCACTCCATCTGGCTGCCGCCGTGCTGATGGTGACGATCTGGGGGCACGTCGCTGCGCGCCGGCCCCTGCGGGGAGTCCGAGCAAACCCCTCACCCTCCGTTGCCGCGTCGAAGCTGGCATGACCCCCCTCCATCTGGCTGCAGCCGTGCTGATGGTGA
>JBGSWY010000473.1:0-6939 GCA_041751715.1 Burkholderiaceae bacterium | reverse complement strand
TTCACAGGCTGCACTCAGCGGCACCAGAACAAGGCGATCGGTACGAATCGTGGGGATCTGCATGGGCCTACGACGAAACAGCAAGGTCGAATTGTGTCGGCTTATGGACGTTCGAGGGTCGCGCGGTTTGGTCCGCTAGTGGCCGAAGTAGACCCGTCTCGGAAGCGGCAGCTCCTGGCCGGCCACCGACGTCATTTCTGACGGATCGACCTCGACGATTCCACGACGTTGACCACTGCTGTGGCGCTAACCGGTGGTCCGCACTGTGTCAGCTGGGGTAGTTCATCCGCTCGACTAGTGCCGCAAAGCGAGGATCGCCGCGAAGCCCTTTCCAGCGCGGATCAAGGCGCAGCCACACCAGCCAATGCGAGCGCTCGGCAAAGGCTTTTTCAAGCCAGGCAAACGCTTGCTCCTTATCACCCAGTCCGGCGTACACGAGGGCTTTGCCATAGGCAGTGACAAAACGCCGTTTCGACAAGTTGTCCATCTCCTCGACCACCGCGCGCGCCTCGCTGGCTCGGCCCATCACGCCGAGCGTGTAACCACGTCCTGCGACGAGCACGATCCACTCCGGAACTCTGGCCTCGGCGCTGGCCGTCGCGGCGAGTGATTCATCAAGGCGCCCAATCTCCAGGTAAGAACGACCAAGCCACAGGTGCGCGATACCGAAGTCGCTCTTCATGGCGAGCACCGCTTGCAACTGCGAGATCGCCTCGCTGTAGCGGCCGTTGTAGTAATGGTGAAAGCCGACGTCGGTGTTGATGGGAAGCGACAAGGGGTCGAGTTGCTGCGCGCGGCTTATCTCCTTCATGCCCTCGGCCGGCCGGCCGGCGGCGAGCAGATAGAGCGCATGCCATTGGTGGGCAACAGAGTCGTTAGGGTTCAGCTCGATGGCGCGGCGGAAGGCTTCGCTCGCGCCCGCCCAATCCCAGTCGAAGTAGAACCGGATGTACGCGAGCGACGTGTAGGCCTGCGACAGCGAGGGGTCGAGCTCGATGGCCTTCATGGCGTACGGCCGCGCGACCGGAAACGTCGCTGCGGGCGCGTCGTAGCTCAGGAAACCCAATGTCGTGTACGTATCGGCGAGCGCGGAGAACGCAAGCGCGAATGCGGGGTCGAGGTCAATCGCGCGGCGAAAGTGCTCGACCGCGCCTCGAAGGGCTGACTCCGAGCGTTGGTTCCACAGGAAGCGCCCTTGGAGGTACGCCCGGTATGCGTCGGCGCTTTGGGTTGGGGCTTGCGCAAGTTGCTTCGTTTCGCTGGTGGCACTCGAGCGCACTCGAAGCGAACGGGTCAAGTCATCAATGACCCGTCCCTGGAGTCGCGGCAGCTCGGCAGTTGTCACCTCATAGCGCGAACTCCAGACTTGCGCCGCGCGGGCAACGTCCACGAGTTCGACTTGCAATATCCAGCGCTCGCCGTTGCTTGCGAGCGATCCGGTGACGACCGCCGGCACCCCGAGCCGGCGTGCGGCATCCAACGGGTCAGCGCTACGGAAGCGGAACGCCGACGCGCGTGACGCGACGCGCAGTTCTGGAACGCGCGTCAGGGCATTGATCGCCTCCTCTGCGAGGCCGTCGGCGAGGTGCGCGTTCGTCGGCGTGTCGGACGCAAACGGCAGCACCGCCACCGCCGCGTACGGCGTTGCTCGGCCGAACGCCAACCATCCGAGCCCTACCGCCAGCGCAAGCGCCAGTAGCCCCGTCACAATCCATGCTGCACTCGGCCGAATGCGCTTTGCGGCGAGTGAAGAGGGCGCGCCCAGCGGCTCGGACGTAGCAGACGGCAGCCGGGAGGCTTCTAACGTAGAGGTGTCGTCAACCGTGACCTCAGCCTTGAACCGATAACCCTGACGCGGCACGGTTTCGATCCACTCGGCAGCGTCTGGCGAGCACGCCAGCGCCTTGCGGATCGCCGACATATTGACGCTGAGGTTGACTTCCTCGACGACGAGGCCAGGCCAGACACGTTGCAGCAATTCGTCCTTCGTCACCAGATGTCCGGCCTGACTGACCAGCGCTACGAGCAAGTCGAACGCCTTGCCGGCGAGCGCGACTGGCTCGCCCTGGTGCAACAGAACGCGCTCCTTCGGCACCAGCAGGAAGTTGCCAAAGCCATAGACCGCGGTGTCGTGGCCGTTCATCCTGACCGATTAGGCGAATCGCAAGCGAAACGTAGCAGTTTGGCAGGGACTTTAGGCGGGCATGACGCCAATCTTCCAAGGCCGGCGAGTTGCCGGCGTTCATCACATCGAAAGAGGCCTCATGAGCACATCCGTCCGCAAAGTCTTTCCCTCGATCATCCTCGCGATCGGTCTCGCGTGTGCTGTCAGCGCGGCGCAAGCATCGGTTGAGGACGAGGTCCGTGCCGCGTTCGACCGCTTCGTGCGCATACAGAACGCCCACGACGCCAAGGCGCTTGAACCGCTGCTCGCCGACTCGCCGCAGTTCCTTTGGATCACACGTGGCACCGCCGTTTGGGGCCGCGATGCGGCGTTGCAGCGCTTCTCGAAGCTCTACGAGGGCACTTGGCGGCTCGATCCGGACTCCACGACCGTGCGGGTAATACCGCTTTCAGACAGCGTCGCGGAACTGCACGCGACGGTGCAGTTCACGATCGGCGCACCGAACCAGCCCCCACAGACGACGCGATTCCTGCTGAATCAGGTACTCGTGAAGTCGGGGGGCGCCTGGCGGGTGATGAGCATCTTTCCGATTCCGGTGCCGCCGCAGTAGCGAACACAAGAGAGGCGAGACCGGACGGCGCGCTGCCTCGGTGTATGCGCGCTTATCCGCGAGTCGCAGTCTGCGAGTGACCGCAGACAGGTCACTCGCCGGCGTCAGCTCGTGTGACGCAGACCTATGACGGCTATCAGGAAGCGCAGCGGGAAATTCTGAATGGCAGGTTCTGGCCGGTTCCGGACTGAACGCCAACCATCCAGGGCCGTAAGTCGCGCACTTCTTCGCGCGCCCTATCATCCGGCATGGCTTCGCTTCTTTCGTCGCAGGGCACCCTCACAGACCTGGGCCGCGCGACTTTGATCTGGTTCGCGGGTTGGTGGCGGATCATTCATTTCGGGGCGATGATTCTGGTGCTGGTGCTTTCGCCCTCGAGTTATGCGGGGGCAAATCGATCGGCGATGGCGCGCCACGTCTACATGGGCACAGCGCCGATCCTGATTTGGTTCATCGTGCTGTCTTCGCTGATCAGCCTGGTGATCATCCGCATCGTGGTCGTGACGGCGGTGAGCTACGGCCTGTCGCAATACGCGCTGGAGATGGTCGTGCGCGTGCTGGTGCTCGAACTGATCCCGCTGACCGCGGCCGTGTTCGTCGCGCTGGGGCGCGCGCTCCCCAATGCCGAGGATATCGCCGCCATGCGCGCGCGTGGCGAATTCGAAGCGCTTGCGCAGCAGGGCGTGGACCCGCTGCGGCGTGAAGTGCTGCCGCGAGTGGCGTCGGCCATGTTTGCTGTCCTGATGCTTGCAGCCGTGAGCTGTGTCGTGACGGCGGTGCTGGCCTACGTGTCGATCTACGGCCTTACGATGGGCGCGTTTGCGGGCTACACGCGGACATTTGGACAGGTATTCAATCCGGCGGTGTCGATGATCTTTGCGCTGAAGTCTTTCTTCTTCGGCCTCGCGGTTGCGTTGATTCCGGTCGCTTCGGTTCTTTACGATCGCCCCCGCGGACGGATGCGAATGAGTGTGGAACTGCAAAGCCTGATTCGTCTCTTCCTGGCGATTCTGCTGGTCGAAGTGGCATCGCTCGTCGGCAACTACTACTAGCGTCACAGCTGCAATGAAAGAAGAACGCTCGTCAGCGCCGCCACCGGCGGCAAATCTGGAATTCAAGGCGGCGCTGCTGCTGGCGCTGGTGGTGCTGCTCATCGCAGGGGCGGTCGTGTACCTGCTTTATGCGCGCGGAACGTTCGAGGCGTCGCAGCAGCTGGTGCTGATGGTGGATGATTCCGAAGGCGTGGTCGTCGGGATGGACCTTACCTTCTCCGGATTTCCGATCGGCCGGGTACGACGCATCGAGCTGACCGAAGACGGAGTCGCGCGCATCATCATTGACGTGCCGCGCAAGGACGCAGGCTGGCTGCGCGTATCGAGCGTGTTCACGCTAACGCGTGGCCTGCTGGGCAATACCGCCCTCAAGGCGTTCAGCGGAATTCTCTCCGACCCGCCGCTTCCCGACGGCGCGGTGCGCAAGGTACTGGTGGGCGATGCGACGGCCGAGATTCCGCGCCTGGTGGCCGATATGCGCGAGCTTGTGCGCAACCTCAGAGCGCTCAGCGCCGAGGATTCGTCGCTTGCCGCGAGCCTCGGCAACGTGCGGGACCTCACGGAGAAACTGAAGGGTCCGCGCGGCGCGTTGGGCATGCTGCTCGGCAACGAGGCCGATGCCAAGAAGTTGGTCACGGCGCTGGACCGCACCAACGCATTGCTCGCCAGAGTGAACAGCCTGGCCGCCAAGGCTGACACGCAGGCGTTCGGTCCGGAGGGCCTGGTGCCCGAAGCACGCGCCGTGATCGTGCAACTGAACGCCACGCTTAACGATGCGCGCGGGAGCTTGAAAAAGGTCGACGGCATCCTCGAGGACGCGCAGGTCGCTGCCGGCAACGCGCGCGATGCGACGGCGGATCTGGCCACATTGCGCGCCGAGGTCGATACGAGCCTGCGCAAGGTGAGTCGCATGATCGACGAAGTCAATCGGCGCTGGCCATTCGCGCGCGATCCGAAGTTGAAGCTGCCATGAAACACTCACTCGCGTTGTTTGCCGTTGCAGCATTGATTGGAGCGTGCGCCAGCGGTCCGCCGGTTCCCGACTGGGAGTCCAACGCCAAGACCGCGATGGACCATGCAACAGCCGCCTACCTCGCCGGCGACACGCGGCTGGCCGACAGCGACTTCGAACGGGTGCGCACCGAGATCGCACGCACCGGTCGCATCGACCTGTTAAGCCGCGCCGAGCTCGTACGCTGCGCCGCGCGTGTGGCGAGTCTCGTGTTCGAATCCTGCGAGCGCTTCGAGAAGCTCAGGGCCGACAGCGCCGCACCCGAGCGTGCCTACGCGGACTACATCGCCGCGCGTGTGCAGCCGCAGGACATTGCGCTGCTTCCGCCGCAGCACCGCGCCGTCGCCGCTCCAAACCTGAGTGCGGAGAATGCCGCCGTCGCATTGCGCGGGATTGAGGATCCACTATCAAGGCTGGTGGCGATCGGTGTGTTGTTTCAGGCAGGCCGCGCGAGCCCAGCGGTGATCACACTGGCGGCTGATACAGCATCGGCGCAGGGTTGGCGGCGCCCTTTGCTGGCATGGCTCAACGTGCAGCTCGCGCTTGCAGACAAGGCAGGGGATGCCGGCGAAACAGCGCGGTTAAGCAGGCGGATCGGGGTAGTGCAGGGGGACAAGTAACGAAGTTCGGAGCGGCAGCGGAGTCGGTCATCGATGTGCCTGGTACTCCTATAACCATCGCGTAACAATAGGGATGAGCAGCGACGCAAGCAGCACCTGCAATCCCAGCGCGAGGCCGGCGTACGCACCTGCATCGGCATCGACCTGAATCGCTCGGGCGGCGCCTATTCCATGTGAGACGGTGCCCAATGCGAAACCGCGTATAGGCCAGTTGCGAATCGCCAGCGCATCGAACAAGTATTTCGCGGACAGTGCGCCGACGATGCCGGTCAGCACCGCGAAGATCGCCGCAAGCGCGGGAATGCCGCCGAGTTGCTCGGCAATTCCCATTGCGACCGGCGCGGTGACCGACTTCGGCGCCAGCGAACGCAAGACATCAGCAGGCAGACCGAACGCCCAGCCGATCGCGACCGCACTGCCTGCTGCCGCGGCTCCGCCAACGCTGGCCGCGAGCAGGAGCGCTCCTCCGCGTGCTCTCAATTCAGCGCGTCGCTGCCAGATCGGCCATGCAAGCGCGACGATCGCAGGGCCCAGCAGCACATGAATGAACTGAGCACCGGCGAAGTACGTTTGATACGGAGTCCGCGTGATTAGCAGTGCCGCTGCGATCGCGACCACTGACCACAACACCGGATTAGCCCATGGCGCATTGCCCAGCCTCTCGTATACGGTCTGCGCAGCCACGTATGTCACCAGCGTTGCTGTCAACCCGAAAAGCGGGGTCGAAGCAAGGTAAACCCAGAGCTGAACGAAGTCAGCCATGCAAACTTCCGCTCGCGCGCTTCAACAAGACCTGCAGCACCAGCGAGGTCACCGCCATGCCGATCCAGGTCGACAGCACGATGACGATGACCAATCGTGCTCCGTGCTGCGAGAGCAGTGAAAGATGCGCAACGACACCGACGCCGATCGGTACAAACAGCAACGACAGGTGGGTCAGCAATATTCCGGCGATCTCTGAGACGGGTTCGCGCAGCGACGCGACTGTCATCAGCGGCAGGAGCAAGGCGAGACCGATCACCGGACCCGGAAACGGCAGTGCGAATGCACGCGCCAGCGCTTCGCCTGCAGCTTGCAGCAGCAAAAGTATCGCGAGTCCGCGCAGTGCTTTCATTCACACGAGTGTATCTACGGTTATCCGGCCAAATGCTTGCTGCTACTTTCATGGTTGCTCTCCAGGACGCCTTTTCGCATGGCACTGAGTTCGACGGTTTACAAGGCTGAGCTTTCGGTTGCCGACATCGGGCGGGGCTATTACGCCGACCACGTCCTGGCGTTGGCACGCCATCCGTCCGAGACAGAAGAACGACTGATGGTGCGATTGCTGGCGTTCGCACTGCACGCTCACACGGACCTCGGGTTCGGGCGCGGAGTATCGACCGAAGACGAGCCTGACCTGTGGCAGATAGATGCCACCGGAGTCATCGATCTGTGGATTGATGTCGGGCTGCCGGATGAGCGCGCCATTCGCAAGGCATGCGGCCGCGCCCGTCGCGTTGTTGTGCTTGCCTACGGCGGTC
>JBGSWY010000472.1:0-5492 GCA_041751715.1 Burkholderiaceae bacterium | reverse complement strand
GCGGAGACACGAACGTTCGCCCGAATCGCGTCCCGCACCAGCGCATCGGCATCGTGTCTGAGTTCTGTCACCAGCAACGCTTCCACCGAGGGGCGAATGCGGTCAACGATCGTACGCAGATTGCGCGACTGGTTCTCCGTTGGCCGCCTGAGTTCATCGAGCGTCGCCGTCACCGCGCCGCATTGCGAGTGGCCCAGCACGACGACCAGCCGCGTGCCGAAACGCTCCGCCGCGAACTCGACGCTGCCGATCTGCGATGGAGCCACGATGTTGCCTGCCACACGGATCACGAAAAGATCGCCCAGACCCTGGTCAAAGACCAGCTCTGCGGGCACCCGAGAGTCCGAGCATCCGAGAATGATGGCGAAGGGCTCCTGGCCATCCGTCAGTTCGCTTCGGTACGCCCGGCTCGCCAGCGTTTCGTGAGATTGGACGTCAGATGCGAACCGAAGGTTGCCCGCTCGCAGGCGCTCCAGTGCTTCGTGTGCGGAAATCATCGGCGAAGACCTTTACCCGTCCCTTGTCTCATTCGCCGCCCCCCTAAAAGTTTGGATTGTCCTATCGGCACCGGCAGACCATCAACTTATACTCGACCTCACAACGACTCCAGGAGACATAACTATGGACCGCCGTACCGTCTTGATCGCGAGCGGCGCTCTCGCGACGTTGCCGTCGAGTGCAGCACGCGCACAAGCCTTTCCTTCGCGCCCGATCACGCTGTATTGCGCGTTTCCCGCGGGTGGGCCCACCGATCAGGTGCTGCGCGCCTTCGCTGAATCGGCATCGCGCAGCCTCGGGCAGCCGATCGTCGTCGATAGCAAGCCGGGCGCGGGCGGCACGGTGGCGCCGATCGCTCTGAAGAACGCGAAGCCTGACGGCTACACGCTGTCGCAGCTCGCGATCAGCGTGTTTCGCATTCCGCACATGCAGAAGACGCCGCAGCTTGATGCACTGCGCGACTTCACCTACATCATCAACATGACCGGTTACACCTTCGGTCTTGTGGTGCCCACCGGCGCGCCGTGGAAGACCTTGAAGGAATTTGTCGAAGACGCGAAGAAGAACCCGGGCAAGATCAACTACGGCTCGACGGGCACAGGAACCACTCCGCATCTGGCGATGGAAGAGTTCGCGGCCAGTGCCGGCATCAAGCTGACGCATGTGCCGTTCAAGGGCAGCGCCGACCTGATGACCTCGATTCTCGGCGGGCATATCCAGTCCGCCAGCGATTCGACGGGGTGGGCGCCGCATGTGGAAGCGGGCAAGTTGCGCCTGCTTGCAACGTACGGCTCCAAGCGCACCAAGAAGTGGCCCGACGTCCCCACGCTGGCCGAGCTCGGCTACGAAACGGTGTCCGATTCGCCGTTCGGCATCGGCGGGCCGGCAGGGATGGATCCGGCCGTGGTGAAAACGTTGCACGACGCGTTCCGCAAGACGCTCGACGATCCGAAGGTGCTGGCGATACTCGACCGGTTCGATCAGTCGGTGATCTACATGAGCGCGGAGGAGTACACGAAATACGCGCGGCAGATGGTCGATGCCGAGCGCGCGACGATCGATCGGCTCGGCTTGCGCGGGTCGATGTAGTAGGTGCGCCCTCGTGCACGTGCGATTGCAAAGCAATCGCATAAACGAGGAGCGCACGCTTTAATGCACGTGCTGGCTGAGCGCCCCCGTCGTGTACTTGTGGGCGATCGTCGTTAGCGGCACCGGGGCAATGCCGCTCGCCTGGCCTTCGCAGCCGAACTGCTGATAGCGCTGCTTGCAGATTGCCTTGGCCGCTGCGCGCGCCGGCTTCAGGTAATCGCGCGGATCAAAATGGCTCGGGTTCTCATGCAGAAACTTGCGGATCGCCGCGGTCATCGCCAGCCGAATGTCGGTATCGATATTGATCTTGCGCACGCCGTGCTTGATCGCCTCCTGGATTTCCTCGACCGGCACGCCGTAGGTTTCCTTCATTTCGCCGCCGTACTTTCGGATCTCCGCCAGCAAGTCCTGCGGCACCGAAGATGAGCCGTGCATCACCAGGTGCGTGTTCGGGATCCGGCGGTGGATTTCCTTGATGCGATCGATCGCCAGAATGTCGCCGGTGGGCTTGCGCGTGAACTTGTACGCACCGTGGCTGGTGCCGATCGCAATTGCCAGCGCGTCGAGCTGCGTTTTCTTGACAAAGTCGGCGGCCTGATCGGGATCGGTCAGCAGCATTTCCTTCGTCATCGTGATCTCGGCGCCATGGCCGTCTTCCTTGTCGCCGCGCATCGTCTCCAGCGAGCCCAGGCAGCCGAGCTCGCCTTCGACGCTCACGCCTCGCGCGTGCGCCATATCGACCACGTCCTTTGTCACCTGCCAGTTGTAGTCGTAATCCGCCACCGTCTTGCCGTCTTCGCGCAGCGAGCCGTCCATCATCACCGACGAGAAGCCCAGGTTGATCGCGCCTTCGCACACGGCCGGAGATGCGCCGTGATCCTGATGCATCGCGACGGGAATTGCGGGATATGACTCGATCGCCGCCTGGATCAGATGCTTGAGGAACAGTTCGCCGGCGTATTTGCGCGCACCGGCCGACGCCTGCATGATGACCGGCGCGTTGACTTCCTGCGCAGCCTCCATGATCGCCTGCACCTGTTCCAGGTTGTTGACGTTGAACGCCGGCACGCCGTAGCCGTTGTCAGCTGCATGATCGAGCAGTTGACGCATTGAAACCAGCGCCATGATGATTCTCCTTGCGAAACGTTAACGGACCGATTCTAGCGAGCCGCCGCCTACTGCACCGATGTGTTGAGCAACAAACGATCCAGCAGCGCTTTCTCGGCCGTTTCAAGCGCACGATCCCGCCCCGCCCGGAGGTCCGCCAGCGTGGGCGGCACGTAGATCATCGGCGCCAGCGGCTCGCCTTCCATGCGCCGGCCATGCGCCGATCGAAACCCGGTTTCGGATACGCGCACACCACCTGCGCCCGGCAAGACATATTCCGAGCGCACCGCAACCACGCAGCCGCACGTGGACTCACCGACGATCAACGCATCGCGCTGCTCGAGCAACGCCGTCGCGGTCAACTCGGACGCGCTGCCGGAGCGCCGATCGGTCAACACCGCGAGCGGCTTGAGGTAGGGAGATTCAGCCGGCGTGATGCGAAGCTCGCGCGCGTGTTGCGCTTCGCCGCGCCGCGACAGTTGTGTCAGCACCAGACGGGGCTCAGGCAGGAACTGGCGCATCAGCCAGATAAACTGGCTGTAGTCGCCGCCACCGTTGCCCCGCAGATCGAGCACCAGTGCGCGCGCGTCGGCCACACTCCGCAGTGCCTGTTCGACATCGGCGCGATTGCGGGCAGAGAAGCGGTTGAGCTTGAGCACGGCAATGCCGGCGTCCGAGACATAGGCTGTAACCACCGGCGGCCTGACCAGCGGCTCCGGCATCAACGTTACCGTTATCTCATCATCGCGCTGATCATCGACCCTGCGCTGCAACGTCACAAGTTGCACACGCGGCAGCGCATCGGGCATGCGCTGCAATGCGCGCCTTACCGCTCGCAGCTGCGCGAAGCGGACTGCTTCAGCGTGATTCGCAGGTTGCGCTTCCGACGACGTGAGGTCGGCCGTACTGACCTGCAGATCGTGCGCCGCACTGAAAAAAACCGAATCGAAGCGGCGGTCATCGACCGTGATCACCACATCACCCTTACGCACTCCGGCGCGCGACGCCGGCGAGTCCAGGTCCACGTCGACGACCACCAGCTGGTCCTCGATGACCGATAACGCAATGCCCGACGCGAGCACGGCGAAGCGGCGATGATCCGCGCTTTCGCGTGGCGTCACGACGCGCGTATGCGAATCCTTCAACTCGCGCACCATCGCCTTCAGTGCCAGATACATTTCAGCATCGCTCTTCGCCGCTACCACGGGCGTCCGATACTTCTCGTGCACCGCCTGCCAGTCGACCCCGTTCAGCGCCGGGTCATAGTGACGCTCGGCAACGGTCTGCCAGACGCGCTGCAGCACTTCAAGCCGCAACTCGGGCGTTGCGAAATTCTCGCTGAGGTCGTGCTGCAACAAGCGCGCGGTATGTTCCGACAACCCGGCCACCGGGCCGCCGGCAGGGCGCGCCGGCAGCGACGCCGATGCGCCGACGGCAAAAGTCAACGCGACAACGCCAGCCGATACGCGAAGCAGGTGCGCGAACCGCCTGGCGACTGCAGCGCTCACAATCGCTCGCCTACCCTGACGATCTTCAAGGCGTTGGTACCGCCCGGCTGCCCCATCGGCTCGCCCACGGTCAGCACGATCAGATCGCCGCGCTTGACCAGGCCCTTGTCGAGCAGCAGCCGCTCCGCCGCCGCAAGCGACTCATCGCGATCGGTATGCAGGTCGAATTGCAGCGGCCGCACGTTGCGGTACAGCGCCAGGCGGCGCGCGGTCGACACGTTCGGCGTCAGAGCGAAAATCGGAATGTCGATGTCGTGCCGGCTCATCCACAACGTGGTCGAGCCCGAATCGGTCAGCGCGCAGATCGCCGCGCAGCGCAGATGAAACGCGGTAAACAGTGCGCCGTAGGCGATCGACTGATCGACCCGGTTGAACGTCTGGTTGACGAACTGCAGGTCGAGCTCGACCGTCTCCGAACGATCGGCCTCCTCGACGATCGACGCCACCGTCTCCACCACTTCGACCGGATACTTGCCGGCGGCGGTTTCTGCCGAGAGCATCACCGCGTCGGTGCCGTCGAGCACGGCGTTGGCCACGTCGCTGACTTCGGCGCGCGTCGGCGACGCGTTGTGAATCATCGACTCCATCATCTGCGTCGCGGTGATCGCCAGCTTGTTCGACTCTCGCGCCAGCTTGATCATGCGTTTCTGCAAAGCTGGCACCGCAGCGTTGCCGACCTCGACCGCCAGGTCGCCACGCGCGACCATGATGCCGTCCGACGCGTCGAGAATCTCGCGCAACATCGGAATCGCTTCCGCCCGCTCGATCTTCGCAATGATCTGCGGCTTGATGCCGTGCTTCTCGCCCGCAATCGACGCCAGCTGACGCGCCATCTCGACATCCGTGCGGCTCTTGACGAACGATATCGCCACGTAGTCCGCGCCGCATTGCATCGCGGTATCTATATCGCGCACGTCCTTGCCGGTCAACGCCGCCGCCGATAAGCCGCCGCCCAGCTTGTTGATACCTTTATTGTTGGACAGGTCGCCACCGATCCGCACAAGTGTATGTATCTCGCTACCGGAAACCCGCTCGACGTCGAGCACAATGAGTCCATCGTTCAACAGCAGCGTGTCACCCGCCTTCACCTCGCGCGGCAGGTCCTTGTAATCGAGCCCGACGCGGTCTTCACCGCCCAGCGCAGTGCTTGCATCGAGCACGAATTTCTTGCCCCCGCGCAGCGTGGTCTTTCCGCCTTCGAACTTCCCGACGCGGATTTTCGGTCCCTGCAGATCGGCCATGATCGCCACATCGCGGCCGAGCTTGGCAGCGGTCTCGCGCACCAGTTGC
>JBGSWY010000471.1:0-5403 GCA_041751715.1 Burkholderiaceae bacterium | reverse complement strand
CGGTACGGATCTTCGGCATTGATGCGGCACTCGATCGCGTGTCCTTTGGGCACAATGTCTCGCTGACGCAGCCGCAATCTTTCACCGGCCGCCACCCTTATCTGCTCCTGCACGATGTCGATTCCGGTCACCATTTCGGTCACCGGATGCTCGACCTGAACACGGGTGTTCATCTCGATGAAGTAGAACTCGTTGCCTTCGAACAGAAACTCGAACGTGCCGGCACCGCGGTAGTTGAGCTTCTTGGATGCTTCGACGACTTTATCCCCCATCTTGTCGACCATGCGGCGATTCAGCCCCGGCGCCGGCGCTTCCTCGATCACCTTCTGATGGCGCCGCTGCATCGAGCAATCGCGCTCACCAAGCCACACCGCGTTTCGGTGCTGGTCCGCCAGCACCTGAAATTCGATGTGTCGCGGATTTTCGAGAAACTTTTCCATGTACACAGCCGCATTTCCGAACGCCGAATGCGCTTCCTGTCGTGTCATGTTGACCGCGTTGATCAGCGCGGCTTCGGTGTGCACGACCCGCATGCCGCGCCCCCCGCCGCCGCCGGAGGCCTTGATAATCACCGGATAGCCGATAGCGCGCGCAATCTTGACGATCTCGCGCGGGTCTTCGGGCAGCGCGCCATTGGAGCCGGGCACTACCGGAACGCCGGCCGCCACCATCGCCTGTTTGGCGGACACCTTGTCACCCATCGCGCGAATCGATTCCGGCCGCGGGCCGATAAAACAGAATCCGCTTTTTTCCACCCGTTCGGCAAAGTCGGCGTTCTCCGACAGGAAGCCGTAGCCAGGATGGATCGCTTCGGCATCGGTTACTTCGGCCGCGCTGATGATCGCCGGAATGTTCAGATAGCTGTCGCGCGACGGCGCTGGGCCGATGCATACCGATTCATCGGCCAGCTTCACGTACTTGGCATCGGTGTCCGCTTCCGAATGCACGACCACCGTGCTGATTCCCATCTCGCGGCATGCGCGCTGCACCCGGAGCGCGATCTCGCCGCGGTTAGCGATCAGAATTTTCTTGAACATGAGTGGAGCAACCGCCGCAGTTGGTCTTATTCGGTGATGAACAGCGGTTGCCGATACTCCACGGGTTGGCCATTTTGGCTACGGCCGCTCGCATTCGCGAGCTTAACGTTCACCTTGTTCACGTTAGCCTTCACCGAAATGGCCAGCTACTCGATGACAAACAAAGGTTGACCATATTCAACAGGCTGGCCATTTTCGACCAGGATCTGTTTGACCGTGCCGCCGACTTCGGCTTCGATTTCGTTCAGCAGCTTCATCGCTTCGATGATGCAGAGCGTGTCGCCCGGCTTCACCGCCTGGCCGAGTTCGATGAACGCCGCGGCGCCGGGGCTGGGCGAGCGATAAAAGGTACCCACCATGGGCGACTTGACGGCATGGCCTTCGGGTTCAGTCGCGGCCGGCGACACGGTCGACCCATTGGCCGCCATCGCGCCCGGCACCGGAGCCGTGATAACGGTCGTCGCAGCGGTGGGCGCCGCGGGTGCCGGACTGAACTTCGCAATGCGAACCCGATCTTCGCCTTCGGTCACCTCAAGCTCGGCGATGCCGGATTCCGCAACGAGGTCGATCAAGGTCTTCAGCTTGCGCAGATCCATCGGATCTCCTGACTCTTTTTGTTCGGTCGGATACGTCAAGTGCTGCGATCGTTCAGGGCGAAATCCAGCGCATAGCGATAACCCGCCGCGCCCAGACCGGCGACGGTCCCAACCGCGAGCCCCGCCAGGTAGGAGTGGTGCCGGAAACGCTCACGCTTGTGTAGATTGGACAGATGAACCTCGATGAACCGCAGTGAAACTGCAGCGAGCGCGTCGCGCAGCGCGATGCTGGTATGCGTGAATGCTCCGGCATTGACAATGATGAAATCGGTCCCGTCGGTTCGCGCCGAATGAACTCGATCGATCAGCGCGCCTTCATGATTGCTCTGAAAGAATGTCACCTGGACATTCTGCTGTTCGGCAATCGCCGTGAGTTCGCCTTCTATGTCGGCCAGTGTCTGCGTGCCGTAAACCGCCGGTTCACGGGTCCCCAGCAGGTTCAGACTCGGTCCGCTGAGTACCAGAATCCGCTTAGCCATCGACGCTCCGGATGTGTCGAAGCCCAAAATCAGTCACAGCAATTCGGAGCATTTGGCCACTGAAGGGCGAAGAAGCGGTGAATCTTCCGCGTTTTCGCTTTGGATGTCCAGCGCTGGTCGGCCGCTAAACTATTTGCTCGTTGAGCCAGGAGCGCAATTCGGAGGCGCGTATCTGCCCCAGCTTTGCCCGCACGATGTGCCCGTTCTTGTCGACCAACACAGTATAGGGAAGTGCGCCGGACGGGTTGCCAAGCTGCCGCACCAGTTCACTGCCAGTCGCGCCTGCCACGAGCAGTGGCAATTGCAGCTTGAGGTCATCGCGAAACTGTTTGACGGCGCCTGCATTGTCGATCGCCAGTCCGATCACGGTCACCCCACGATTCGCATACTCATTTTGCACCTTGGCGAGGTCAGGCATTTCTTCGACACAGGGCGCGCACCAGGTCGCCCAGAAGTTGACCACGAGGATGGCTCCCTGCCACTGAGCCATCGCCTGCGGTTGCCCGTCCGCGTCGTTGAACGTGTGCGCGAAGAGCGCAGTGGCCACCCTTGGCGGTGGCGTCGACGGCGCATAGTGCCGCAGCGCCAGCGCCAGACCGATGACCAGCGCCAGCAGTCCAATGGCCACTAAGGCGGCGTTCGAAGTGAACTTTTGCACTGATGTCTTTGCTGATCGGATGTGGGCATGATGCCACGCATGGAAACCCCGGGGGCCGAGCCGCGCCGCATCACTGCCCGCTGCTGCATTGTCGGCGGCGGGCCGGCCGGCATGCTGCTTGGCCTGCTGTTGGCGCGCGGCGGCGTGCCGGTGCTCGTGCTTGAAAAGCATGCGGATTTTCTGCGCGATTTTCGCGGCGACACCGTCCATCCATCGACGCTCGAAATCCTGCAGCAGATCGGTTTGCTTGACGCCTTTCTGGCGCTGCCGCACCGGCGCGAAGAGCAGTTGCTGCTGCGCTTCGGCGATGGCTTTCATGCGGTGGGCGAGTTTCGGGGCTTGCGGCCGTTCGCCTACATGACGTTCGCGCCGCAATGGGATTTTCTGGATCTGCTGGCGGATGCGGCGCGCGGGTATCCGCACTTCACGCTGCGGATGAGCACCGAGGCTACCGGTTTGCTGTGCGACGATGAACGCGTCGCCGGAGTGAATGCGGTCGATGCGCGCGGCGCACTCCAGATACGTGCCGATGTGGTGGTGGCATGCGATGGCCGCAACTCGGTTCTACGCGCCGCCTCGGGTTTGCCCGTACGCGATTTCGGCGCGCCGATGGATGCGATGTGGTTCAGCCTGCCCAGGCTGGCGGGCGATATCGACCATACGTTCGGCGTTGCCGGACGCGGCCGGTTGCTCGCGATGATCAACCGGAACACCTACTGGCAATCGGCTCTGATCATTCGCAAGGGCAGCGGCGCCGAGTTGCAGACGCGACCGCTGGCGGAGTTTCAGGCACTGGTGGCGCCGCTGCTGCCGTTTAGCGATGCCCGTATGCACGCCATTGCGGATTGGGACCAGGTCAAGCTGCTCGAAGTGCGCATCGATCGCCTGCAGCGCTGGTATCGCCCGGGTCTGCTGCTGATCGGCGATGCCGCGCATGCGATGTCGCCCGCCGGAGGCGTCGGCATCAACCTCGCGATTCAGGATGCAGTGGCGGCCGCCAACATCCTCGGACCGGCGCTGCAGGATGAAAGTGGCGGCCCGATTGACCAAGCGCTCCTTGCAAGAGTTCAGCGAAGGCGGCTGCTGCCCACTGTTGTGACGCAATCGGTGCAGCGATTGCTTCAACGCAACCTGATCGCGCCTGCGCTGGATGCGCCGCCCGGTGCGCCGCCTCCGATGCCGCGTCTGGCTCGCTGGCTGTTGCAGTTTGCTCCGGTGCGTCGAGTGCCGGCTCGATTTTTCGGCTACGGCCTTTGGCGCGAGCGCGTCGAGTTCAACCGCTCTCGCTGATCAGCCTCTGCAGCGCAGCGAGGTTGGCGCGTCCGGCGGCTTCGATCGGATGCAGGTCTTCTTCGCTGGCGGTATCGCGCCGATTCCGTGCGGCGACCCGGATCGCGTCGCGCCCGTAGATATGCAATCTCACACCGATCAGGTTTCGGGACGATGCCGATGGCGCAACGAAACTCATTCGTTCGAGCGCCGCAGGACGCTCGTTGCTATCGCCGTCTTCCACATCGAAGTCAATGCCGAGACTCAGCAGATGAAGTTCGACGTCCTTGGCGCTGTCGACGAACAGATGCAGATGAATGTCCGAGTGTTCGGTTGCAGTGCCGTTGAGCACCGCGCCGATCAGATGCGGATCGAATTCCTGCAGCGTCTGCATCGTGTCCGCAGCGAAGCGGCGCAGCTCGGCGACCAATGCGCGATGCGACTCGCCGCCGAACAGCTTCAGATAGCGGCGCAACTCGTGCTCGACTTCGCTGTTATCGGGCAGCGTCGTGCGCCGATTGCCTTCACCGAGAATTTCGTGCACTGCCCGACGCTTCGCCTGCGCATACTCGCAGCCTTCCTCGGCGATCAGGCGCGCAGCGGTCGCGGCCAGTTGGGTTCGCAAGTCGCTGGAAGCCATTGCATCAGTGTATCGGCAGGCAAGCACTACAATTCCGCGCCTTTTGATTGCAGGTAGATCGGTTCAAGCGCGTGCACATCCATATTCTCGGTATTGGCGGAACGTTCATGGGCGGACTTGCGCAGCTTGCGCAAGCTTCCTGCCATGTGGTCAGCGGTTGCGATGGGAACGTGTACCCGCCGATGAGCGATCAGCTGTCTGCCGCCGGCGTGCGTGTGATCGAGGGCTATGCCGCCGATCAGTTGTCACTGGCGCCGGACGTGTGGGTGATCGGCAATGTCGTTACGCGCGGCAATCCGCTGATGGAAGCGATTCTCGATCGCGGGCTGGCGTATGTGTCGGGGCCGCAGTGGCTGGCGGAGCACCTGCTGCGCGATCGGCATGTGCTGGCCGTGGCCGGCACGCACGGAAAGACGACGGCCACGGCGATGCTCGCGAAAATTCTGGATCATGCGGGTCTGGACCCCGGCTTTCTGGTCGGGGGCGTGCCCGCTGATTTTGGCCGCTCGGCTCGAATCGGACGCGGTTTGCACTTCGTCATCGAGGCCGACGAATACGACACTGCGTTTTTCGACAAGCGCTCTAAATTTCTGCACTACCGGCCGCGCACGCTCGTTCTGAATAACCTCGAGTTCGATCACGCCGATATCTTTGCCGATCTGGCCGCGATCGAAACGCAGTTCCATCATCTGGTGCGAACCTTGCCCGCCAGCGCACGCATCGT
>JBGSWY010000470.1:0-10488 GCA_041751715.1 Burkholderiaceae bacterium | reverse complement strand
GTCGGCGCAGCGGCGGGCGCAATCGTTGGTGCATTGGCAGCGCGCGGGCGCGGCATCGGTTTCGGAGCTTCAGCGACGGGCGCAGGCTTGGGCGGCGGCGCCAGCAGTGACACCGTCAACGTGGTCTGGGTCACGTCCGGGGGAACCATCGCGGACAGCCCGCGCGAGAAAACGTAGAGCGCCCACAGATGAATCAGCAGTACGAGTGCAAACACGAACGCCGCCCGCGGGAGCGATGCTCCGCGCCAGGTGTGAACGGCAAAGCGGTTCGGCATGGTCGGATTTGACTCGCGTGCCGCAAAGCGTGCGGCACGCGAACGTTAAGATACAGCGGTCTTCCGAAGGCAATCGATCGATGAAGCTGGCAACGCTGACAGACGGCTCGCGTGACGGACAACTGGTCGTCGTCTCGCGCGATCTGGCGCTGGCGCATCACGCGGCGAGCATCGCGGCACGCCTGCAAACCGCGCTCGACGACTGGAATTTCTTCGAACCGCAGCTCGAAGATCTGTATCGAACGTTAAACGATGGCCGTGCCCGTCACGCTTTTCCGTTCGATCCGAAGCAGGCGATGGCGCCGCTGCCGCGCGCGTTTCAGTGGGCCGACGGCTCCGCGTACGTCAATCATGTCGAGCTGGTGCGCAAGGCGCGCGGCGCCGAGATGCCGCCGTCGTTCTGGACCGATCCGCTGATGTATCAGGGCGGCAGCGACGATCTGCTCGGCCCGCATGACGACATCGTATGTCCGAGCGAAGAGCACGGCATCGATTTCGAAGCCGAGGTTGCAGTGATCACCGGCGACGTACCAATCGGATCGAGGCCGAAAGATATCGTCGAGCACATCCGCCTGTTGATGCTGGTCAACGATGTCAGCCTGCGCAACCTGATTCCAGCCGAGCTGGCCAAGGGCTTCGGCTTCTTTCAGAGCAAGCCGGCGACCGCTTTTTCTCCGGTTGCCGTCACCCCCGACGAGCTCGGGGACGCGTGGCGGGACGGCAAGGTGCATCTTCCGCTGACCGTGCACTGGAACGGCAACAAAGTCGGCGAGCCAAATGCAGGCGACGACATGACATTCAGCTTCGCGCAGTTGATCGCGCATGTGGCGAAGACACGCAATGTGCGCGCCGGATCGATCATCGGCTCGGGCACCGTGTCGAACACCGATCGCAGCCGCGGCTACTGCTGCATTGCTGAGAAGCGCAGCCTCGAGATGATTGAGCACGGAGCGGCGAAGACGCCGTTCATGAAGTATGGCGATCGGGTGCGGATCGAGATGTTCGATGGCCACGGTCTATCGATATTCGGTGCGATCGATCAAGCCGTAACACCGCTGAAGGGAAACGCATGACCACCAAGCGCAGCAGCAACCTGCCGTTTTCAAATCCGGTCGGCGACAGCCTCGAACTGATGAAAAAGATGTGGGGCTTTGCGGGCCTGCCGGGAATTCCAACGCCCGGCAATCTCGCGTCGATGGCGGCGCGCGTTCCGCAGCAGTTGCCGAACATGTTCGCGCCGACGCTGGACGTGAACGAGCTGGAAAAGCGCATCGCCGACCTGCGTGCGGTCGAACAATGGCTCGAACTGAACGCAAGTATTTTGCGCACAACGATTCAAAGCCTCGAAGTGCAGCGCGCAACGATTGCAACGCTGAAAGGAATCAGCGGCGCCATAATGGCGCCGATGGTCAAGGGCACGGCGGCGGCACCGCCCGAGGTTCAGTTGGGACTCGCCGCAATGAAAGCTGAAGAGGCGACCGCGCAGTCGCTGAATGCCGGGCAGCCTGCGGACAAGGCCGGCAAGCGTGGAGGCAAACAACCCGTCGCGCCCTCGACCGCGATTGCTGCCGCGCCATTGAATCCGGCCGCGTGGTGGAATACGTTGCAGGATCAGTTCGTCAAGCTCGCGGCCACGGCGGGTGCGCCACCCGGGCGCCCTTCCTCGAAGAAAAGCGCCAAGCCCCGGCGCTCGCGCAATCCGCGCCAGCCCTCCCGCTAGCTTCAGTTTGGATGAATGGCGCCGTGAACCTCGCCGCCGTCGAAATCAAGGCGTTTGTGCCGGCGCGCGACTTCGAAGCCTCGAAGCAGTTCTATCTCGTTCTCGGTTTCGAAATTCCATGGGAGGGTGAAGACCTGGCTTATGTCCGGCACGGCGGGACGAGCTTTCTGCTGCAGGCGTTCTATGAACCCGCACACACAAACAACTTCCAGATGCATCTTCTCGTGGAGAACGTCGACGATTGGCACGCACACGTGGTCGCCAGTGACGTTGCCACCCGCTTCGCGGTGGATGTCGGCACGCCGGAGAACAGGGCATCGGCAATGCGTGACTTCACGATGCTCGACCCCAGCGGTGTTCTTTGGCGTATCGCGCAGAAGATTCCGCGCGACCCGCGCGCATGAGGCGCCCTTCAATAGACGATGTAAAAGGCGCTAGCCAATCGGCTCTTCAACGATCGGCACTGTCGGCGCCGCATCGAGCGTCTCGATGTTGCCCACCCACCAGACTGCGATCAGCGTCGCCGCGGCTGCAATCCATCCGACCCAGTTGTAGTTTTGCAAAGCACCGGACGGCAGGCGCTGAATCAATGCGCCGCTGAACGTGGCTGCCAATCCCGAGGCGATCTGCATCACCGAGCCGTTCAGCGTCATGAAAGCCGCGCGGGCGCCGGGGCGTGCAGCGCTGGTCACGACGGCCATGCCCGGCACCATGCGGCCCGAGACGAACACGAAGAACATCACGGCCAGCAACAGGGTCAGAAACAGCGGCAATACCGGTGCGTGCGTGATGATCAACAGTGGCGCCAGTGAAATCAGCGCGATCTTGCGATACACCGCGTGCTTGCCCGCGCGGTCCGCCCAGTGCCCGAACCATCGCGCGGTAAAGAAAGTCGCGATGCCGCCGGCCAGGTAGACCAGTGGCAACTGCGTTTCAGGCAACCCGATGTTCGACACCATGTAAAGGCTGATGTACGGAATCACCGTGAAGCCGGAAATCATCATCAGAAAAGTGAATGCGAACGCGCGCAGGTGATTCGGAAATGTCAGCGTCCGGAAGAATTCGCCCCATACCGCGTGCTCGTGTTGTCGCTCGACGTCTGGCGGCAGCACGCGGCCGACATTCGGCAATGTGCGCCATGCAAGCAAAGCGTTGATTGCGCCCGAAGCGGCAACCAATACAAACGCCGCTCGCCAGTTGAACGCGTTCGACAGCAGCAGCGCGATCGGCACGCCGGCCACCGTCGAGACCGCGAACGAGGTCATCACGATTCCGGTGGCGCGACCGCGTCGCGCTTCAGGAATCGCGTCGCCGATGATGGTGAAAATGACGCCATACAGCACGCCGCCAAAGATGCCCGCCAGCGCCCGCGCAACCAGCAGCATTGAAAAATTCTGTGCGGCTGCGGTCACGATTGCGGCGGCAACAAAGCCGACGTAAATCGCAAGGAGCAACCGCTTGCGCTCGAACCGCTCGATCACAACAGCGGCGATCACGCCCGCGATCGCTGCTGCGAACGTATACGCGGATATCAGCCATCCAAACTGCTGCGCACTCAAATCGAACACACGCGTGAATTGCGGTGCGAGCGGCATGATCACCATGAAGTCGAGCACCGTGGTGAACTGGATCGCCGCCAGCGTCAGCAGCATGCGGCGCTCTGGCGCCGGGTTCAGCACTTTGGCAGGCATGCCTAGACGACGTAGTTCAGCGCGAGCCGCCCGCCATCGGGATACACGGTGGTGCCGGTCATGTACGACGCATCATCACTTGCCAGGAAAAGGGCAACCTTGGCGATTTCTTCGGGCTCGCCCAACCTTTGCAGCGGGGTGCGCGACATGATGCGATCGCGCGCGGGACCGTCGGTCAGCACCGCAGCTTTCAGCATTTCGGTCGCAATCGATCCGGGACCAATACCCATCACGCGAACGCCGTGCGGCGCCAGCGCGAGCGCCATCACCTTCGTCAGCTGATTCAGCCCACCCTTGCTGACGGTGTACGGGACCTGATTCGCAATCGCAACCACCGAATTGATGCTCGACATGTTGATGATCACGCCGCGCTGGCCATCCGCGCGCGGCGTCTGCGCAATCATCCGGCGCGCGGCAGCCTGCCCGCACAGAAATGCACCTTTCAGGTTGACTCTCAGGACGCGGTCGAAATCTTCTTCCGCCAAATCGAGAAACTCGGCGCCGTGCACGATGCCCGCGTTGCTGACCAGGATGTCGACCCGCCCAAATGTTGCCATCGCGTGCTCGATCAGCGCTTCGCACTCCGCTCGCCGGGCGACATCGGTCCGCTTGAAGCTGGCAGCGGCGCCGATCTCGCGCGCCACCGATACGCCCGCTTCGTTGACATCGGCGATGACGACCTTCGCGCCGTGCTCGACGAACAGTCGAGCGCACGCCAGGCCGATGCCCTGCGCCGCACCGGTCACGATCGCGACACGCTGAGCAAGCCTCATTTCGCCCATCCTTTCACTCGGCATCGCCCTTCGTACAACGGTTAGACTTCAGACGATGCAAAAAACCATAGTTCTTGTGCTGACCCTTGGCGGTCTTTGGCTCGGCGGCGCCGCCAACGCGCAGCAATGCCCGGCCCTGCTGAACCATACATTCCCGCGCTTGCAGGACGAGGCGCCGCAGACGCTCTGTCAGTACCAGGGGCGTGTCCTGCTGGTGGTCAACACCGCCAGCTATTGCGGCTTCACGCCGCAATACGAAGGCCTGGAGAAGCTGCACGCACAGTATGCGGCGCGCGGGCTGACGGTACTCGGATTTCCCTCGGCCGACTTCGGCAATCAGGAAAAAGCCAACAATAAGGAGATCGCGGATTTTTGCTTCAACACGTACGGCGTCAAGTTTCCGATGTTTGCCAAGTCGTCGGTGTCGGGTGCCGCTGCGAATCCTTTTTTTGCAGCGCTTGCCAGGTCGACCAGCCAGCCTCCGAAGTGGAATTTTCACAAGTATCTGATCGATCGCGATGGCAACGTCGTTGCCGCGTTTTCGAGCAACACGGCGCCACTGGACAAGCGAGTGACGAGCCAGATCGAGCAGTTGCTGAACACAAGATGAACGCCCCGGACGATATGTTCCTCCCCGACGTGCAGTCCAGCGCCGATCGCCGCAATCTGGCGATCCAGCGCGTCGGCGTCAAGTCATTGACGCATCCGATGCTGGTGGCCAGTGTGCGCGGCCCGCAGCCGACGGTGGCGACGACCGACATGTTCGTCGCACTTGCGGCCGAGCAGAAAGGCACGCACATGTCGCGTTTCGTCGATGTGCTGGGCAGCCATCGCGAGCCGTTGTCGATGAGTTCGATCACCGCGTTGCTCGGCAGGATGCTCGAGCGACTCGATGCGCACAGCGGTCATATCGAAATGCGGATGCCGTTTTTCGTAACGAAGACGGCGCCGGTGTCGGGCGTCGAGAGCCTGATGGATTACCAACTGACATTCGCGATCGGGACCGACGGCAGCGCGACTCGCTTTCGGCAGAAGGTGGTGGTTCCGGTGACGAGCCTGTGCCCGTGCAGCAAGAAAGTGTCGGACTATGGCGCGCACAACCAGCGCTCACATATTTCAATCACGGCAGAGCTGGCAGGCGAAATGACAGTCGAAGAGCAGATCCGCATTGCCGAGGACGCGTCGTCGTGCGAAATCTGGGGCCTGCTGAAGCGGCCGGACGAGAAGTACGTCACCGAGCGCGCCTATAACAACCCGAAGTTCGTCGAAGATGTCGTGCGCGACGTTGCGCTCGCGCTGAATCAGGATGCGCGCGTCAGTGCGTACACCGTCGAAGCGGAAAACTTCGAGTCGATTCACAATCATTCGGCCTATGCGCTGATAGAGCACCTAAAGAACAGCCGGCGCAGCGAATGAGGATCGCGGTGGTCGGCGCCGGCATCGCCGGCCTCGGCGCTGCGTATGCGCTGCGTGCTGAACACAACGTCACCCTGTACGAGGCCGATCGTCGGCTGGGCGGCCACACGCACACGGTCGATGTCACGCTCGATGGCATCACTTACCCGGTCGACACCGGATTTCTCGTTTTCAACGAGCGCACCTATCCGCAGCTGATTCGGCTCTTCGCGGAGCTCGGGGTCCCGACCGCGAAAAGCGACATGTCATTCGCCCTGAGCGTGAGGCTGCCTGATGGAAATGGTGAGGCG
This sequence comes from Burkholderiaceae bacterium, assembly GCA_041751715.1. Lineage (GTDB taxonomy): Bacteria > Pseudomonadota > Gammaproteobacteria > Burkholderiales > Burkholderiaceae_F > JACCZX01. The sequence continues at coordinate 4,323 of JBGSWY010000470.1, read as the reverse complement.
GGCCGTGCGCTCGAGTGGGCCGGCACCAGCCTCGACACGGTCTTCGCGCAGCGGCGCAACCTGTTGTCGCCGCGCTTCATCGCGATGCTGCGCGATCTTCTGCGCTTCAACAGGCACGCGACGCGGATTGCACTGACGGAAGACACGAACGACCAGGCATCGCTCGGCCAGTTTCTCGACCAGCATCGCTATGGGGAAGCCTTTCGTAAGTGGTACCTGCTGCCGATGGCGGCCGCGATCTGGTCATGCCCGAGCGCGACGATGCTCAACTATCCAATCGCGACCTTTGCCCGCTTCTGTCACAACCACGGCTTGCTGCAAGTCAACGATCGCCCGCAGTGGTACACGGTGCAAGGTGGCGCCAGGCAATATGTCCAGAAGATCGCCGATCAACTGGACGACGTGCGCGTGGACGATCCGGTGCTTACGGTGGAGCGCGAACCCTCCACCCAACAGGTCATCGTTCAGAGCCGCCGCAGCACCGAGCGTTACGACCAGGTCGTGCTCGCTTGCCACAGCGATCAGTCGGCGGCAGTGCTTAGGGATGCGGATGCCGGCGAACGTGCGGTGATCGGCGAAGTGCGCTACCAACCCAATCGCGCCTTGCTGCACACCGACACAGGCCTGATGCCCGAACAGCGCAAGGTTTGGTCGTCATGGAATTATTTGAGCGATGGCAAAGGCGCGGACGATCCCGGCGTTTCGGTGACGTATCTGCTCAACAAGCTGCAGCCGCTGCCGTTTTCGACGCCACTCCTCTTAAGTCTGAATCCGCTCCTCGAACCGCGCGCAAATGCGACGATCGCCGTCATCGAGTACAGCCACCCGATCTTCGACCGCCGCGCGATCGCGGCGCAGCGCCGCCTGCCTGATATCCAGGGGCGGCGGCAAGTGTGGTTCGCCGGGGCCTGGACCGGCTATGGATTTCATGAGGATGGACTCACCTCGGGCCTCGCAGTAGCCGACGCGATCGGGCAACTCAATCTCCCGTCGACCCGATTGGCGGCATGACCGGGGTGTCCATCGATCGCATCCGTTTCCTACACTGAACCGTAACGGCGGTAGGGGAACAAGGGCCTGTCCAATGGTGGTCGAGAGCGTGCCGGAGATCGGCTTCGGACAAATTCGGCATGCGCGTTTGCGCCTGGCGGTGAATCGCTTTACCTACGCAGCGTGGTTTCTGCGACTGCCGCTGCGCTCGCTGGCGCGCTCGCCGGCGCAGTTGCGGTTCCTGAAGTTCAATCGTCCTGGCATTTTCAGCGTTCACGATGCCGATCACGGCGACGGCCGGCCGCTGGTGGATTGGATCGACGACCTGTTGCGCGCGGAGGGCATAGACGACGCGGACGGCGAAGTGTGGCTGCACGCGTTTCCGCGCCTGTTCGGCTTCGTCTTCAATCCCGTCAGCTTCTGGTTTGCCCATCGCGCCGACGGCACGCTGCGCGCGACGGTGTGCGAGGTCAACAACACGTTCGGTGAGCGGCATTTCTATCTGCTGGCCCACGGTGACGGTCGCCCGCTGACCTGGGGCGAAGAGCTCGCTGCACGCAAGGTATTTCATGTATCTCCATTCTGCGCGGCCGATGGCCGGTATCGATTCCGCTTCATGCTGAGCGCGGGGGCGACCGAACATCCGAAGCGTTTTATCGGGCGGATCGACTATGACGACGGCGAAGGGCCGTTGCTGCAGACGTCGGTGGGCGGAGAGCTGGAGCCGCTGACCGATCGCGCGCTGGGGCGAGCGCTGGTGCGCTACCCGCTGTTCGCTTTCGCTGTCATCGCACGCATTCACTGGCAGGCGCTCAGGCTGTGGCTGAAGCGCGTGCCGTTCTTTTCAAAGCCGGAACCGCCGGCGATCAACGTCACTCGATGAACGAACTCGCACTCCAGTTTCGCCGGCCGGCCGCGGTCGATACCGCGCACTTTCCCGCGCAGGCACGAGTCGCCGTTGGCTTGCTGGAACGACTGCAGCACGGCCGGCTCGACATTGTTTTTCCGGATGGGCAGCGGGCCCACTACGGCAATCTGCGCTCCGAAGAGCGCGCCGATCTGCAACTCGCCAACTGGAACGTGGTCGGCGCTGCATTCAAGAGCGGCGATATCGGCTTCGCCGAGACGTATATCGCCGGCGACTGGTCGACCTCCGATCTGGCGCACCTGTTGAGCTTCTTCATCCACAACCGCGAATCCGCCGAGAAAGTGTTCTATGGAACATTGCTGGGGCGCATGGCGTATCGCCTGCGCCATTTGCTGAATCGAAATACCAGAACGCGCGCGAAAAAGAACATCCATGCGCACTACGACCTGGGCAACGAGTTCTACGCGCTCTGGCTCGACCCCACGATGACGTATTCGAGCGCGCTGCTGAACGACGCGAATGGCGGCGCGCACGAGCCTTTAAGTGATGCGGAGATCGCCCGCGGCCAGCAGGCGAAATATCAGCGCGTGCTGGACCAGCTGGCGTTGCCGCCGGCGGCGCGCGTGCTCGAGCTTGGGTGCGGCTGGGGCGGCTTTGCCGAGGCGGCCGGTGCGGCCGGCCACCGGATCACCGCGCTGACGCTGTCTCTCGAACAACTCAGCTATGCACGCGAGCGGCTGGCCGCCCGGCACATTGCAGCCGATCTGCGCCTGCAGGACTATCGCGACGAAGGCAGCTGCTACGACGGCATTGCATCCATCGAGATGTTCGAGGCGGTGGGCGAGGCGTACTGGCCGTCGTACTTCGCCACCCTGCGGCGCTGCCTGTCGCCCGGCGGCCGCGCGTGCGTGCAGACCATCGTGATCGCCGATGAGTTGTTCGATCGCTACCGGGTCGGCACCGACTTCATTCAGCAGTATGTGTTCCCCGGCGGCATGCTGCCCTCGCCCTCCGCGTTCAAGGCGCAAGCGGCTAACGCCGGGCTCAAGGTCCTCGAGGAATACGCGTTCGGCCACGATTACGCCCGCACGCTAGCCACCTGGCGCCAGCGCTTCATGGCGCGGCTGGACGATGCGCGCACGCTCGGCTTCGACGATCGCTTCATACGCATCTGGCAGTTCTACCTGGCTTACTGCGAGGCGGCATTTGCACGCAAAAACACCGATGTCGTGCAGTACACGCTGGGACATGCCTAGCGCGGCCGCCTTGCTCGGTACGGCAGTCGCCCTACTGCTGCTCTGGCCCGTACTCGGGGTCGCACAACCTGCCGTTGCCGACCGGGCGCAGGTCCCTGCCTACATCGCGCGCGATATCGTCGACGCGCGGCCTGCGGGGCGCGGCAAGCTGACGTGGTTCGGTCTGCACATCTATGACGCGCGACTGTACGTACCGGAACGCGGCATCGACGTCACGGACCTGGGGTCGCAACGTTTCGCGCTGGCGCTGACTTATGCGCGCCCGGTCGATGGCAAGGCGATCGCCGAGCGCAGCCGCGACGAGATCGTGAAGCTCGGCCTGGGCAGTCAGGAGCAGCGCATCACATGGTTGCGCGAGATGGCAGCGATCTTTCCGGACGTGGATGCGGGGCAGACACTTTCCGGCCTGCACCTCGCCGACGGCACTACGCGTTTTTATCTCGACGGCCGCCTGATCGGAAGGATCGACGACCGCGCATTCGGTAGCGCATTTTTTGCGATCTGGCTCGACCCCAGAACCAGCGTCCCCAAGTTACGCAACGAACTGCTGCAGCGGGCGCTGTAGCGCGCTGCATGTCGGCAGCTTCCGCACCCATCCCGCCGGCGCCGGGCGCCGTGCCGGTACGGGCACCAGCGAGCACGCGTGGCCTCGCCTCATACGCGATGCTCGGCATGCCGCTGGCCATGATGGCGCTGCCGGTCTACGTCCTGGTGCCGAAGTTCTACACCGAGGCAACGGGCCTGGCGCTGACAGTCATCGGCACAGTGCTGCTAGGTGCGCGGCTGCTCGACGCGTTCGTCGATCCGCTGCTCGGCGCCTGGGTCGATGCCGGCAAGAAGCGTGGCTCGTACCTGCGGCCGATTCTGATCAGCGTCGCGCCGCTGGCAGTGGGGTTTGCGCTGATGTTCTCGCCGCCGCAGGAAATGTCGATGCAGGCGGCAACACTGTGGCTGGCGACCACACTGGTCGCGGCCTACCTCGGCTACTCGCTGGCGACGATCGCCTATCAGGCGTGGGGGGCAGAACTAGCGCACGACGATGCCGGGCGTGCCCGCGTCACGGCATGGCGTGAGGGCGCGGGGCTGATCGGCGTCGTGCTCGCCGCGGTGATCCCGTACGCCTTCGGTGCGCGCAGCCTGATCATCGTGTTCGCCGTCACGCTGGTGTTTGCTCTGTTCCTGCTGGTGCGCCATGCGCCGCGCCCGGTC
>JBGSWY010000469.1:0-7115 GCA_041751715.1 Burkholderiaceae bacterium | reverse complement strand
GGGGTCGCGGGCGAGTTGCTGACGACCCACGTGCTCAAGAGCGAAGTGCTCGATCGGGTGGCAGAGATCGCGCCACAGGCGGTCTACATTTCCGCGCTGCCGCCAGCCGCGGTTTTGCACGCGTCATTTTTCTGCAAGCGGTTGCGCCCGCGATTCCCGGAGCTGAAAATCGTGGTGGCGTTGTGGCATGCGCAGGGCGACATTGAAAAGGCTGCGCTCCGTTTGCGCGCCGCCGGCGCTTCCGAAGTCGTCGTTACGCTTAAGGATTCGATCGAGAAACTGCCTCCAGCAGCGCTGGTGACGGCGATGCAGTCTGCGGAAGCTCAGCCTGATGGTGCGGCGGCGGCGAAACGCACTAGCTCTGCGCCCTCGTCCACCTGATCGCCGACCGCATACAGAATCTCACTGACGATGCCGTCGGAGGGCGCGACGATCGTATGTTCCATTTTCATCGCCTCCATTACCAGCAGCGGAGCTCCGCGTTCCACAGGGGCGCCGGGCGCAGCAAAAATGGCGATCAGCTTGCCGGGCATCGGCGCGGTGAGCTGGCCGGTATCGGCATCGCCGCCGCTGGATTGCGCGATGACGTCATCCAGCATCAGCACGCGATGGCGGCCGTTGTGAAACACATGCAGCTCGTCGCCGGCCCGCACGACATCGGCGCCTAACGTTTGTCCTGCGAATCGAATCGACAGATGCGAGTCATGGGCTTCGGTGATCGAGAGCGCCGTGTCGATCCCGTTATGGTGAAAGACGTAGCCGTCACGCGCGTATTCGAGATCTACATCGTGCGCACCGTGTTCGGACAGCGCGGATTTCAGCGTGATGGTTCTTCGATACGTGGTGTTGAGCCGCCATCCACGCGCAGACGCCCACGGGTCCCCCGTGCGTTTGCGCACTTCGTCGGCGAGCACGCGCGCGCAGGCCAGTGCCAGCAGCTCATCCTCGACTTGCGGGCTCGAAGGAGGAAACAGTCGCTCGCGTTCCTGCTCGATCAGTCCGGTGTGGACAGCGCCGCCGGCGAACGCATCGTTGGCGACCAGCCGCGATAAGAAGTCAACGTTGTTCGCGACGCCGACGATATGAAAGTCCGCCAGCGCCGATCGCATCCGCGCGAGTGCGTGTGCGCGATCTTCGCCCCAGACGATCAGCTTGGCGATCATCGGATCGTAAAACGGCGTGATGGGGTCGCCGGCGCGGACCCCAGAATCGATTCGCACGGCCGCGGGATCGTGTGCGCCGTTGTCGTCGGCGTTGCGGCGAAACTCAACGGCGTCCGGCACGGCCAGGTGCGATAACCGCCCGGTTGCCGGCAGAAATCCCTTGTCCGGATTCTCGGCGTAGATGCGCGCTTCGAATGAGTGACCGCGAATTGAGAGCTCATCCTGCATTGCCGGAAGCTTCTCGCCGGCCGCAACTCGCAATTGCCACTCGACCAGGTCGTAGCCGGTGATCATCTCGGTCACCGGATGCTCGACCTGCAGCCGCGTGTTCATCTCCATGAAGAAAAATTCGCCGCCGGGCGGTGCAATGAACTCGACGGTGCCGGCGCCTTCGTAGCCGACCGCTTTCGCGGCGGCGACCGCAGCCTCGCCCATCGCGCGCCGCCGCTCGCCGGTCATGCCGGGGGCAGGGGCTTCCTCGATGATCTTCTGATGCCGACGCTGCACCGAACAGTCGCGCTCGAACAGATGCACTGCGTTGCCGTGACCGTCGGCGAACACCTGGATCTCGATGTGGCGCGGACGCTCGAGATACTTTTCGATCAGCACACGGTTGTCGCCGAACGATGCCGTTGCTTCGCGCTGACACGAAGCGAGCGCAGCCACGAAGTCGCCCGGCTCCGTCACGACACGCATGCCCTTGCCACCGCCCCCGGCGCTCGCCTTGATCAGCACCGGATAGCCGATCCGGTTCGCGTGTTCGAGCAGCAAATCCTGGTGTTGTTCATCGCCGTGATAGCCGGGGACCAGCGGCACTCCGGCGCGCTCCATCAGCTTCTTCGCTGCGCTCTTGCTGCCCATCGCGCGAATGGCTGCCGCGGGCGGACCGATGAACGTGACGCCCGCATCGGCGAGCGCTTGCGCGAACGATTCGCTCTCGGACAGAAAGCCGTAGCCGGGGTGCACCGCATCGGCGCCGGTGGCGCGTGCCGCCGCCATGATCCGATCACTGCGCAGATAGCTTTCGGCGGCCAAAGCAGGCCCGATGCGCACCGCCTCATCGGCCATTGCTACATGACGACTGCTCGCATCGGCGTCCGAATACACGGCAACCGTGCGAATGCCCATCCGGCGTGCGGTGAACATCACGCGGCACGCGATTTCTCCGCGGTTGGCGACAAGAATCTTGTTGAACATGGTCACGCGCGGAGAAATTGCCGCGCGCTTCGCGCGGGCGGTGCAAAGCCCGCGGCTGGAGACCGCTCGGCTCCGCGGTTGGCCATCAGAATCTTGCTAAACATTGCGACTCGGTGCATTGGCGAACAACGGTCGCAGTACGCGCGCGATAAAGCGGAAGAGCTTCGGCAGCAGCCACACCGCCAGTATCAGCAGCACGATCACGATGCCGAGCGCGACGAGCGGATAGGTGAGCACGAGCCACATCAGCCCGGCCGTGCCGACATCTTCGACCACCGACAAACCGATGTTTGAAAACGGCTCGGGCGACGTGTTCGCCGCGGCGCGCGTACCGGCCTTGGTGAAATGACTCGTGGCGGCGAGTGAGCCGCCGACGATCGCCGCGACGGTCGACCATGCAGCGCTATCCATGCCGCCGAACACGCCGGCTGCCAGCGCGGCGCCGGCCGGAATCCGGACGAATGTCTGGATCGTGTCCCAGGCGGTATCGACGCCGGGAATCTTGTCGGCCACGAACTCGACTGCGAACATGGCACCGGATGCGGCCAGCACCCACGGATGCTGCAGGATGGCAAGGCCGCCGGGTAGCTCGACCCAGCCTGCATAGCCGACCAGCCCGGCGATCAGTAGCACCGCGTACAGGCGGATGCCGCTGGCAAAGCCGAGCACGGCGGCCAGAGCGATCAGCTGTGGAAGATCGAATGACTGCATCTCTGGACTTTATTCCTCCCCGACCGACGCTTCGTAATCGAGCACCCACTGCGGCTTGCGCTTGTCGAGGAACGAGCGCACGCCTTCGCGCCCGTCGGCGCTGGCGCGAATGTCGGCGATGCGCTGCGCGGTCTCGGCGACCAGCGCATCGTCGATCGTGCATGTGGTCAGATCGCGCACCAGACGCTTCGATTCGGCGACCGCCCCCTGACTCGTCAGCATCAGTGCGCCCAGAATTTCGCTCACCTTCGCGTCCAGCTCTTCCGGCGGCGCCATGCCGTGCACCAGGCCGATACGATAGGCCTCGGCGGCGTCGAACTTCTCTGCCGTCAGGAAATAGCGGCGTCCCGCGTTGGCGTGCATCGCCCGCAGCACATACGGCCCGATGGTTGCCGGGATCAGCCCCAGCTTGGTCTCGGACAGACAAAACGTGGCGCTGTGTGCCGCGACCGCGACATCGCACGCGGCCAGCAATCCGACGCCGCCGGCGTAGGCGTCGCCGTGCACCCGGGCGATCACCGGCTTCGGGCATTCATAGATCGTGCGCAGCATCGTGGCCAGCTTCATCGCATCGGCGCGGTTCTCGTCTTCCGAGTAGGCCGACATGCGCTTCATCCATTCAAGATCCGCACCGGCGCAGAACACCGGCCCCTGGGCGGCGAGCACGATGGCGCGCACGCCGTCATCGCCGCCGAGTTCGCCGAACGCCTGCGTCAGCTCTGCTATCGACACCTCGTTGAACGCGTTGCGCACCGCTTCGCGCGCCAGCCAGACGACAGCCACGCGATGATTGATGGTGATTTCGAGTGTGCTGAACTTCATTTCTGACGCAAATGTTGAGTGAGAAAGCGATCGAGTTCGGCCAGCGAGGCATCGCGTGCGGCCGGATTGCCACCGACATGCACCCCGCGCTTACCAGGACCGGCAGGAATATCAGGCCGGAAGCGAACAGGCGCGCTGCGGTCGAAGCCGTGATGGCTGTCTGCATAGGCGCGCACGCTCACGGCGCCCGGATAGTCTGCCTGAAAGCGCTCGCCCAGCTCCTTGCACGGCGCCGCCGGTGTCCAGTCGTCGGCATCCCCGAGCAGCATCAACAGGGGCGCGGCAGGTTGCACCAGCGCGCGGCGTTTCCATGCCGCGCATGCAGGGTAGTACGCGACGACGGCGGCCGGTGCCGGCGATGGCCACAGCGACCGGTCGAGCACTTCGAGCGCCGTCATCGCACCGTGGGACCAGCCGACGATGGCAATGCGCGCGGGATCGACGTTGTTCAGGGTGGCCAGCCACGCGGCCGTACGCAGCACATCGGCGCGGCGGTGGGCCATTTTGATCGTGCGTTCGGCGAGCGGCTGCGAACAGATGGCACCCTGATCGCGCGAGCCGAAGCTGTCGGGCGCGACGACATGCCAGCCGGCCGCGTTCCAGCGCCTGGCGTATGACGTGTAGCGATCATCGATATTGCCGCGCTGGGTCGTAAGACCGCTACAGCCGTGCAGCGCGATGATCGCCGGGCGGCGGCCCGACTGCGCAGCCGGCTGCCATTGCACCTGCAGCGGCGGATCGCCGGACACCGTGATCGGCTCGAACGCCTGCCCAACGCCGCACCCTGCTGCCAGCATGATCGCCGCCGCGACTTGCAGTGAACTCAAGCCGGCTGCCATCGCTTCGCGACCTCCTCCAGCATCACTTCGGTGGCACCGCCGCCGATCGCCAGCACGCGCGCATCGCGCACCAGGCGCTCGATGGCGCTTTCGCGCATGTAACCCATTCCTCCGTGAAACTGCTGGCAGGTGTAGGTGACTTCGTTGACCAGTTCGCCGGTCAGCGCTTTCAGCATCGACACTTCGCGCACGGCGTCGTGCTGCTGATCGACCATCCACGCGCAGTGATACAGCAGCTGGCGCGCGGCTTCGGTTTTGGCCGCCAGCATCGAAAGCTGCTGCCGCACCGTTTGCTTGTCCCATAGCGGCGCGCCGAAAGCCTTGCGCTCATTGACGTAGCGATACGCCAGATCGAGCGCACTCAGGCAATGGCCGACGGCCATTGAGCCCAGCGCGATGCGCTCGGTCTGGAAGTTGCGCATGATCGCGTAGAAGCCGGCGTTCTCTTCGCCGATCAGATGATCGGCCGGAACGCGGCAGTCGTCGAACACCAGTTCCGCCGTGTCGGACGCCAGCCAGCCGCTCTTCTTCAGCGCGCGGCCGACGCTGAATCCCGGCGTGCCTTTGTCGACGGCGAAGATCGACAGCCCGCGCGACCCTTTCGCGTCCGCACCGGTGCGCGCGGCAACGAACACCAGGTCGGCGTGCACACCGTTGGTGATGAACATCTTGCTGCCGTTGATGACCCAGCGATCGCCATCGCGCTTTGCCTGCGTGCGAATCGCGGCGACATCGGAGCCCGCGTCCGGCTCGGTGACCGCCACTGCGGTAATCAAGTCACCTGAAATCACCTTTGGCAGCCAGCGCGATTTCTGATCATCGCTACCTGCATGCGCAAGATGCGGACTCGCCATGTCGGTATGCACCAGCACGGTGATCACGAACCCGCCGGAAGTCGAACGCGACAACGCTTCCTGAAACACGACGTTGGTCATCATGTCGGCGCCCGCGCCGCCATAGTCGGGTGAATACATCAGCCCGAGCCAGCCGAGTGCGCCCATCTTGCGCAACACTTCGCGCGGCGTGAAGCCCGCTTCGTCCCATTCGAGGGCATGCGGCTCGACCTCGCCCGCAATGAAGCGCGCGACCTGCCGGCGCAGATCGTCGTGCTCCGGACGCGTATGCGCGTTGAGGCTCATTGCATCCTCATTACATTCGAAACACGCCGAACTTCGTCTCCGGAATCGGCGCATTCAACGCGGCAGACAATCCGAGCGCCAGGCACATGCGGGTGTCGAGCGGATCGATGACGCCGTCGTCCCACAGCCGCGCGCTGGCGTAATACGGATGGCCTTCGTGCTCGAACTGCGCAAGGATCGGCGCCTTGAACGCGGCTTCCTCCTCGGTGCTCCAGGCTCCGCCGCGCGCTTCAATGCCGTCGCGTTTCACGGTCGCCAGCACGGAAGCGGCCTGCTCGCCGCCCATCACGTTGATTCTCGCGTTTGGCCACATCCACAGAAAGCGCGGGGAGAATGCGCGGCCGCACATGCCGTAGTTGCCGGCGCCGAAGCTGCCGCCGATGATGACGGTGAACTTCGGCACCTGCGCGCATGCCACCGCCGTCACCATCTTCGCGCCATGGCGCGCGATGCCTTCGTTCTCGTACTTGCGGCCGACCATGAAGCCGGAGATGTTCTGCAGAAAAACGAGCGGCACCCTGCGCTGGCAGCAGAGCTCGATGAAATGCGCGGCCTTTTGCGCGCTCTCGGAAAACAGAATGCCGTTGTTGGCAATGATGCCCACCGGCATGCCTTCGATCCAGGCAAAGCCGGTCACCAGCGTGGTGGCAAAGCGCGCCTTCCACTCGTCGAGTTCCGAGGCATCGACGATGCGCGCGATCACCTCGCGCACGTCGTACGGCCTGCGTGTGTCGGTCGGGATGACGCTATAGAGGTCACCTGGATCAAGTTTCGGCAGCTGCGCTTCGCGCAGCTGCTGCGCTGCCGGCTTGGCATAGTTGGTTGTTGCAACGATGCGGCGCGCGAGAGCCAGTGCGTGGGGATCGTTGGCGGCCAGATGATCGGTCACACCCGATAGCCGCGTGTGCACATCGCCGCCGCCGAGTTCTTCAGCGGTGACGATTTCGCCGGTCGCGGCCTTGACCAGCGGCGGGCCGCCGAGAAAGATCGTGCCCTGATTGGCAACGATGATCGACTCGTCGCTCATCGCCGGCACATACGCTCCACCCGCGGTACACGAGCCCATCACGACCGCGATCTGCGGGATACCTGCCGCCGACAGTGTGGCCTGATTGAAAAAGATGCGCCCGAAGTGCTCGCGATCGGGAAACACATCGTCCTGATTCGGCAGGTTCGCGCCGCCGGAATCGACCAGATAGATGCACGGCAGCCGGTTCTCGCGCGCGATCTCCTGCGCGCGCAGA
>JBGSWY010000468.1:0-2281 GCA_041751715.1 Burkholderiaceae bacterium | reverse complement strand
CCATTCGGCAAAGTCTGCGTGGTCCGAGGGTCCCTGCCCGCAGATGCCAATGTACTTGCCGCGCGCCAGGCACGCCGAGATGGCTTTCTCGAGCAACAGTTTGACGGCCGGGTCGCGCTCATCAAAACCCTCGGCGACCAGACCCGAGTCTCGATCGATGCCAAGTGTCAATTGCGTCAGATCGTTGGAGCCGATCGAGAAGCCGTCGAAGTAATCGAGAAACTGATCTGCCAGTATGGCGTTCGAGGGAACTTCGCACATCATGACCACGCGCAGGCCGTTGCTTCCGCGCTCGAGCCCATTGGCTGCCAGCAGTTCCATGACCCGCTCCGCTTCGGTCAATGTGCGCACGAACGGAACCATGATTTCGACGTTGATGAGCCCCATCTCATCGCGCACTTTTTTCAGCGCAGCCGCTTCCATCCGGAAGCATTCGCGAAACGAATCGGCGATATAGCGCGCGGCGCCGCGAAAACCGAGCATTGGGTTTTCTTCATCCGGCTCGTAGCGCGAGCCGCCGATCAGCTTCTTGTACTCGTTGCTCTTGAAGTCGGACATGCGAACGATGACCGGCTTGGGCCAGAACGCCGCCCCGATCGTCGCAATGCCTTCGGCCAGCTTCGCCTCGAAAAATGCTCGCGGGCTGGGATACCCGTGCGCCAGCGCTTCGACCGCCTGCTTCAACTCCGCATCCAGGTTCGGATAGTCGAGCACCGCCTTCGGATGCACGCCGATGTTGTTGTTGATGATGAACTCGAGGCGCGCCAGGCCGACGCCGGCATTCGGCAACGATTGAAAGTCGAACGCCAGGTTCGGATTGCCAATGTTCAGCATGATCTTGACCGGAATTTCCGGCAGCGGACCGTTCTGCAAGGTCTCGACTTCCATCTCCAGCGCGCCGGCGTAGACGTTGCCGGTATCGCCTTCGGCGCAGCTCACAGTGACGACGCTGCCTTCGGCAAGATCATCGGTCGCGGTTTCGCAGCCGACCACCGCCGGAATGCCTAGCTCACGCGCGATGATCGCCGCGTGGCACGTGCGCCCCCCGCGATTGGTGACGATCGCTGCGGCGCGCTTCATCACCGGCTCCCAGTTAGGATCGGTCATGTCGGTCACCAGCACGTCGCCAGGCTGCACCTGTTCCATCTGCGCAACGTCTTCGATGATGCGCACCGGGCCGATACCGATCTTCTGGCCGATCGCGCGGCCGGTCACCAGCACCGTGCCGTTGCCTGTCAACCGAAAACGCTGCTGTGTGTCCGGGTTCGATTGCGACTTCACCGTCTCGGGCCGCGCCTGCAGGATGTAGATCGCGCCGTCGCCATCCTTGCCCCATTCGATGTCCATCGAGCGCCCGTAATGCTGCTCGATGATCACCGCATAGCGCGCCAGTTCGACGATGTCGGCGTCGGTCAGCGAGAACGCATGCCGCTCGCTGTGCGGCACATCGACGGTGCGCACCCGTTTGCCGCGGTCGGCATCGAACTCCATCTTGATCAGCTTCGATCCCAGGTTGCGCCGGATGATCGGGAACTTGCCGGTGGACAGCATCGGCTTGTGAACGTAGAACTCGTCCGGGTTGACCGCGCCCTGCACGATCGTCTCGCCCAGGCCATAGCTCGACGTGATGAACACGACATCACGGAAGCCGGACTCGGTGTCCATGGTGAACATCACGCCGGACGAGCCGAGGTCGCTGCGCACCATTTTCTGCACACCGGCCGAAAGCGCCACATCGGCATGCGCAAACCCTTTGTGCACGCGATAGGCGATCGCGCGATCGTTGTACAGCGATGCGAAGACGTGCTTGATGCGCTCGAGCACGGCATCGATGCCAGCAACGTTCAAAAACGTCTCCTGCTGGCCGGCGAACGAAGCGTCCGGGAGGTCCTCAGCGGTCGCGCTGGAGCGGACTGCGAACGAGATGTTGCGCGAAGAATCCTTCTCAAGCTGATGAAATATCGTGCTTATTTCAGAAGCAACCGCTGCGGGAAGCGGCGCCGCGACGATCCAGGACCGGATCTCTTCGCCCGCTGCCGCCAGCGCCCGCACATCGTCGGCATTTAGCAATTCCAACCGTCTGGCGATCCGCTCGCGCAGTTGCCCTTCGTCCAGGAAAAGGCGAAACGCAGCGGCGGTAGTCGCAAATCCATCCGGCACACGCAGGCCCGCCTCGCTCAGCTGGCTCAACATTTCGCCGAGCGAAGCGTTCTTGCCACCGACCGATTCAACATCCGTCATGCGCAACTGCGAAAACGGTATGACGTACTTGCCGCGCTGC
>JBGSWY010000467.1:0-5298 GCA_041751715.1 Burkholderiaceae bacterium | reverse complement strand
TTGAGGTCGCCGTATTTTCCGGTGTTGCCTAATGTGCCGGGCAGACTCGTGGCCACGATTTTCCCTAGCTGCCCTCAGAAGTCTTCTTCGGTTTGCGGGGCGCTTTGGCTACCGGCTCCTTGCCGGTTTGCTTCGGCGCCTCTCTCGCCGCCTGCCTGGCGGCGATTTTTGCCGCTTTCTCGACAGCCTTCTTGGTCGGTTTGCCGTCGGTTGCAACCGGTTCATCGACCAGCGAGCCTCCGGCGGCCTCGATCGCCGTCCTGGCGCCCTTGGTCACGCCGAGGCCCCGCACGCTGACCTTGGTCGAGAGCTCACCCGACTTGATAATGCGAGCATCGAGAGCCAGCGCCGAGACGATGCCAGCCTGCTTCAAAACGGCCAGATCGACTTCAGCCAGCCCAAGCCTCTGCAGGTCGCTCAGGCGCACGACGTCGACGTAGCGGCGCGTGCGCGATGTGAAACCGCGCTTCGGCAGCCGCCGATGCAGCGGCATCTGACCGCCTTCGAAGCCGACCTTGTGGAATCCACCGGCGCGCGACTTCTGGCCTTTGTGGCCTCGACCCGCCGTCTTGCCCCAGCCCGAGCCGATCCCGCGTCCGACGCGATGGCGCGCGCTCTTGCTGCCCGCAGCCGGTTTCAGATTGTTCAGACGCATCAGACAACCTTTACGAGAAAAGCGACACTCTTGATCATGCCGCGCACCGCCGGCGTGTCTTCCAGCTCGCGCGTCTGGTGCATGCGCCTCAAACCGAGTCCGCGCACGGTAGCCTGGTGCGCCACATTGGCAGATATCGCGCTCTTGACGAGCTTTACTCGCACGGTCTTGCCTGTTTTGGTTTCGCCAGCCATCGCGCTTTCCTTAGCCGAGAATCTCTTCAACCGACTTGCCTCGCTTGGCCGCGATCTCGGACGGCGTGCGCAGTTTTTCGAGCGCATTCAGTGTCGCGCGCACCAGGTTGTATGGGTTGGTTGAGCCGTGCGACTTGGCAACGATATTGCGCACGCCCATCACGTCGAACACCGCTCGCATCGGTCCGCCGGCGATCACACCGGTACCGTCTGCCGCCGGCGACAGCAGCACGCGCGACGCGCCGTGCTTGCCTTGGACCAGGTGATGCACCGTTCCGCTCTTCAGCGGAATGCGAGCCATGCCGCGCCGTGCGCGTTCCATCGCCTTTTGCACAGCCACCGGCACCTCGCGCGACTTGCCCTTGCCCATCCCGATGCGGCCATCGCCGTCGCCAACCACCGTCAGCGCAGCGAAGCCGAGGATGCGGCCGCCTTTGACCACCTTGGTCACACGATTCACGGCAATCATCTTCTCCTTGATGCCGTCGTCGCGATCCTCGGTGTTAATGCCCTTGGGTTGAAATCTCGCCATTTTTGTCTGCCCGCCTAAAACTTAAGACCCGCTTCGCGAGCCGCTTCGGCCAGCGCTTTCACGCGGCCGTGGAATCGATAACCAGCGCGGTCGAATGCAACGTTCTCAATGCCCGCGGCTTTCGCCTTTTCTGCCAGGCGCGTGCCGACCAGTTTCGCCGCATTGACATTTCCGCCCTTGCCCTTGGCCGACGCCAGCTGATTGCGCACCTCGGTTTCAACGGTGGACGCCGAGCACACAACTTTGCCGCTGTCGCCTGAGATCACGCTCGCGTAGATATGCGAATTGGTCCGGTTGACAGTCAATCTATCCGCCTTCTGCAGTCCAATGCGCACACGCGTCGCCCGCGAACGGCGTAAACGGGATTCTTTCTTGTGCATCATTTTTTCTTCGTCTCTTTAATGATGACCGCTTCACCCAGGTACCGCACACCCTTGCCCTTGTACGGCTCGGGGGGTTTGTAGCCGCGAACTTCGGCCGCTACCTGCCCGACCTTCTGCTTGTCGAAACCCTTGATCACGATCTCGGTCTGCGTCGGCGTTTCGCATTTCACGCCGGCCGGCATCTGATGCACCACCGGATGCGAAAAACCGAGAGACAGGTTGAGCCGGTCGCCCTGCGCCTGGGCCCGATAACCGACGCCGACCAGCGACAAACGGCGCTCGAAGCCCTTCGATACGCCCTGCACCATGCCGGCAACCAGCGCGCGCATCGTGCCGCTCATCGCGCGCGCTTCGCGCGACTCGTCGCCCGCAACGAAGGTAATTTCGCCGTCGGCAACGGTGACATTGACATTCCCGGCCCTCGGCTGCTTCAACGTTCCAAGCGGCCCCTTGACGGTAATTTGGTCGGGTGCAACCTGAACGTCCACCCCTTTGTCGACCGTCACCGGAATTCTTGCGATTCGAGACATGGTCTTCTCTCTTATGCGACGTAGCAGATCACTTCGCCGCCCACGCCTTCAGTACGCGCCTTGCGATCGGTCATCACCCCGCGCGATGTCGAAACGATCGCCACTCCCAGTCCGTTCATCACCTGCGGAATGTCACCGGTGCCCTTGTAGATTCGCAGGCCGGGGCGAGAGACCCGCTCCAGGCGCTCGATCACGGGGCGCCCGGCGTAGTACTTCAAGCCGATGCGAAGCTCGGGCTTGGCGTCATTCGCAGCTCCGGCGACCGCGCCGTTCAACACTTCAAAGCCATCGATATAGCCCTCGTCCTTCAGGACCTCGGCAATCGCAACCTTGAGTTTCGACGCCGGCATCGTTACATCGACTTTTTCGACGCGCTGCGCGTTGCGAATGCGGGTCAGCATGTCGGCGATCGGATCACTCATGCTCATCGTTTGATCTCCTCGCTTACCAGCTTGCCTTGACCAGGCCGGGAATATCGCCGCGCATTGCCGCTTCGCGAATCTTGGCGCGCGCCAGTCCGAACTTGCGGAACGTACCGCGCGGGCGGCCCGTCATTTCGCACCGATTGCGCAAGCGTGTCGGACTTGCATTGCGCGGCAGTGCCTGCAGAAGCCGCCTGGCATCCATTCGATCTTCCATCGAACGCGTCTGATCGTCGATGATCGCCTTCAGTTCGCTGCGCCGGGCGGCAAATTTCTTGACCGTTGCGACACGCTTCGCCGCGCGATTCACTAAAGAGAGTTTGGCCAATTAAGGACCCCTAGTTTCTGAACGGGAAACGGAAGGCAGCCAGCAGCGCCTTGGCTTCGTCATCCGACTTTGCAGTTGTGGTGATGCTGATGTTCAAACCCCGCAGCTTGTCGATCTTGTCGTACTCGATCTCGGGGAAAATAATCTGTTCCTTGATGCCGATGTTGTAGTTGCCGCGGCCGTCAAACGCGCGGCTCGGAACTCCGCGAAAATCACGTACGCGCGGAAAAGCGACGGTGACCAGGCGATCGAGAAACTCGAACATGCGCTGGCCGCGCAAGGTAACCATGGTGCCAATGGCCAGGTTTTCGCGAATCTTGAAATTCGCAATCGCCTTGCGCGACTTGGTAACCACCGGCTTCTGGCCGGCAATCTTGGTCAGGTCGGCTACCGCCGTATCGATATTCTTCTTGTCGTTGACCGCTTCGCCCACGCCCATGTTCAAGGTGATCTTCGTGATGCGCGGGACTTCCATCACGCTCTTGTAGCCGAACTTCTCGATCAGCTCGGGTACGACTTTGTCTCTGTACTGGTCGTGCAAACGCGCCATTTTCAACCTCCAGCCGCTTTCTTGGCCTTGCCGGCTTGCTTGGCAGGCTTGGCCGCGCTCGCCTGGCCGACCAGGTTTCCGTTGCCCTTGAACACTCGCATGCGCTTGCCGTCCGACTCCTTGATCTGGATCCGCCCGCCCTTGCCGGTGGCGGCATCGAACAGCATGACGTTGCTGCGATCGATCGACATGGTCTTGTCGACGATGCCGCCGGTCACATTTTTCATCGGATTGGGGCGCACGTGCTTTTTGACGACGTTGATCCCTTCGACCATCAGGCGCGCAGTCCCGACCTTGCTCAGCACGACGCCGCGCTTGCCCTTGTCCCTGCCGGTAAGGACGATTACTTCGTCACCTTTGCGAATTCGTTCCATTTCTATTCCGATAAGTCCTAAAGCACTTCAGGCGCCAGTGACACGATCTTCATGAAGCGCTCGGTGCGCAGCTCGCGGGTCACCGGTCCGAAAATACGAGTACCGATCGGTTCGAGCTTGGCGTTCAGCAGCACCGCTGCATTGCCATCGAACTTGATGGCGGAGCCATCGCCACGCCGCAAGCCCTTGGCGGTGCGCACTACCACTGCGCTGTAGACCTCGCCCTTTTTTACGCGGCCGCGTGGCGCAGCCTCCTTGACGGTCACCTTGATCACATCGCCGATGCCGGCATAGCGGCGCTTGGAGCCGCCCAGCACCTTGATACACATGACAGACCGCGCACCGGTATTGTCAGCGACGTCGAGCATCGACTGCATCTGAATCATCGTTGTAATTCCGCCGCTTGGTTACATTTCCCAACTTGAACTGCGCGGTTCACTAAAAGCGCAGTCAGTCTTGGGTCCCGTTCGGGATTGTTCGGGTTAATTTCAGACAAACGCTTCGCCTAAAAAGCGAAGCGCGCGATTATATCCGACGGCGCCTACCCGCCGCAACTTCTATATCACCAGCGCTTCCTTGACGACCCGCGTCACCGTCCAGCTCTTGGTGCGCGATATCGGACGCGAGGCGGCGATTTCGACGATGTCACCTTCGTTTACCGCATCGGTTTCGTCATGCGCGTGATACTTGTTCGACTTGACAATGTACTTGCCGTAAATCGGATGCTTTTGCCGCCGCTCGACCAGCACCGTCACGGTTTTCGTCATCTTGTTGCTGACCACCTTGCCCACTACGGTGTGCTGCAGCGGCTTTCGTTGATCTTGTTCTTTCAAAACATTCCCCGCATTCATTTCGAACCCGCCTTTTGCGTCAGCACCGTTCGCACGCGCGCGATATCGCGCTGCGTTCTGCGCAACTGACTCGTGTTGGCCAGTTGCTGCGTTGCATGCTGCATACGCAAAGAAAAATGCGCCCTTTGCAGCTCCTGCAGTTCCTTTAACAGCGCGTCAGCATCCTTCTCGCGCATCTCCTTGACGTTCATTGCGCTCCCTTATTGCCCTAACTGGCGCACGACGAACGTGGTCTTCAGCGGCAGCTTGGCTGCCGCCAATGCAAACGCTTCACGCGCCAATACCTCGTTCACGCCGTCCAGCTCGTAGACCACATTGCCCGGCTTTACTTCGGCGACCCAGTACTCCGGGTTTCCCTTGCCGTTGCCCATCCGGACCTCGGCCGGTTTCTGCGAAATCGGCTTGTCCGGAAATACGCGGATCCAGACCCGGCCGCCGCGCTTGATATGGCGGCTGATCGCACGGCGCGCGGCTTCGAT
>JBGSWY010000466.1:0-9126 GCA_041751715.1 Burkholderiaceae bacterium | reverse complement strand
CCATGCCTTCGCGCTGTCCTTTGTTGGCAAAATCGACCAGCAAAATTGCATTCTTCGTCACCAGGCCCATCAGGAACACGATGCCGATCATCGAAAAGATATTCAGCGTCGTATTGGTGATCAACAGCGCCAGCATCACGCCGACGATCGACAGCGGCAGCGACGCCATGATGGCAACCGGCTGCAGGAAGCTGCCGAACTGCGACGCGAGCACGATGTAGATAAAAATCACCGCGAGTGCCAGTGCACCGAAAATTGCCGCATTGATTTCCTGCTGCTCGCGGATCTGCCCCCCTACGTCGAAGCGCAACCCGGCCGGCAGTTCGTACGCCTTAACCATTGCCTGCACTTCCTTGCCGGCATCACCCGAAGGACGGCCCTGCACGTTCGCCCACAAAGCGATCCTGCGCTGCAAGTCCTGGCGCCGGATGTTGTCCGGATTGAACGTGCGCTCGATGGTTGCAATCGAGCGCAGCGGAATCACCTCGGGCGTGCCGTCGGTCATCAGCCGGCTGGTGGCGATATTCATTCCTGAAATGTCGTCGATCACCGTACGGTTCGCGCGCGGAATCTGCGTGATCACTTCATAGTTCTGGCCGTCGGGCGCGAGCCAGTAACCGGAGTTCTCGCCGCCAATCAGGGCGCGCAAAGTGGTCCCCAGCTGGGCATAGGTGACGCCATACTCGGATGCAAGCTCGGGCTTCAAACGCACCGACAGCGCAGGCGTTCCTTCTTTCAACGACACCTCGACATCGGTGATCCCGCGGACCGACAGGATCTTCTGCCGAAGGTCGTTGATCACACGCTGCATCTCGACATCGTTATTGCCGAGCAGCGCGACATAGATCGGCCCGCCCCAACCCACACGCATGTCGACGCCCGGGATCGATGCCAGGCGCTGCCGAATTGCCTGTTCGAGCTGCTTTTGCGAGCGATCGCGCTGCGAGCGGGGCACGAGCTTCAGATTAAGCCGACCGGTGTTCTTCGCACCCTCGGTGCCAATACCGGTATCGATCGCGTCGATCTCCTTGAAATCGCGCAGCGCCTGCTCCACTCGCTTGACTCGCTCGTCGGCATATTCGAGGCTCGATCCCACGGGCATCGTCAATCGCACGCTGGTAAATCCTTCGTCGCTCTCCGGCATCATCTCGGTGCCGACCACACCGGCAATCGGGATGGCGAGCGCAAAGCTCAACGCGGCGATCCACAACGTGATCCCGCGCGGAGTGATGCTCGCGATGCCGAGCTTGAACTTGCGCGGAGACAGCACCCAGCCCAGCAGCCGGCCGTAGATCGAGTGCAATCGATCGATGAAGCGCTCGAAGCCGCGCAGGACCGGGCCGATGAAACGCGCGTGATGCAGGCTGCGCGGCGGGTCGCGCCAGACCGCCGAGAGCATCGGGTCGAGCGTGAAGCTGACGAACAGCGACACCAGCACGGCGACAGCCACCGTGATGCCGAACGGATAAAAGAACTTGCCGACGATGCCGCCCATGAACGCGATCGGCACAAACACGGCGACGATCGAAAATGTCGTAGCCAGCACCGCCAGCCCGATCTCATCAGTGCCCTCGCGGGCGGCGGTGTAGTGGTCCTTGCCCATGTGAATATGGCGCACGATGTTCTCGCGCACGACGATCGCATCGTCGATCAACAGGCCGATGCAAAGGCTGAGCGCCATCATCGTCATGTAGTTCAAGGTGAACCCGAACATGTACAGCGCGATGAAGGTGGCGATGACCGCGATCGGCAGCGTCAGCCCGGTGATCACCGTGCTGCGCCAGCTGCCGAGAAACAGAAACACAATCAGCACCGTCAGCAGCGCGCCTTCGATGATGGTGATTTTCACGTTGTCCACCGCGCGCTTCACAAATTCCGAAGTCGAGCGCAGCAGCTTCAGCTCGGTGCCGGCCGGCAGCAGCTTGCGAACGTCTTCGGCAGCAATTTTCAGGCTGTCGCCCACCTGCACGATGTTCGCGTCCTGCGCCTTGAAGACGTAAAAGCTGATCGCGGGAACCCCGTTGATGCGCGCGATCGAACTGCGCTCGCGCTCGGTATCGAATACGTCGGCGACCTGGGACAGCGCGATCGGCGCTCCGTTTCTGCGGGCGACGATGATCTTTCCGAACTTGCCGGGCTCATCGATGCGGCCGTCAACTCGAACGATCGACTCGACCGTCTCATTGCTGATCGTGCCGACCGGCACACTGACGTTCGCGTTACGCAGTGCGGTCACGACCTGATCGACGGTCAGTCCAAACGCCGTCAGTCGCGCCGGATCGACCCGCACCTGGATCTCGCGTGTCACAGTGCCGCCGAGCGTGACCTTGCCGACACCGCTGACTCGCTCGAGGCCTTTTTGCACGATCTGCTCGCCGAGCGTCGTCAGTTGCCGCTGCGACAAGGCCGATCCTTCATTCGCCAGCAGCGCGTAGAACGCAACCGGCTGATCATTCTCGTCGCCGCCGCGTTGCACGACCGGATCTTTGACGTCGCGCGGAAACCCGGCGCGAATCTGCGCAATCTTGTCGCGCACTTCCTGAATTACGCGGTCCTGATCGACGTCGAGCCTGAACTCGATCCACGAATACGAAATGCCTTCGTACGATGCCGACAGGATGCGCTTGACACCCGCAATCGTGTTGACCGCATTTTCTATCGGCTTGGCAAGATCGTTTTCGACCTGCTCGGGCGATGCCCCCGGGTATCGCACCTGGACCGATACCATCGGCGGACGCACGTCCGGCATCGCTTCGACACCCAGCTTGGCGTACGAAAACAGGCCGAGCACCGTCAGCGCCACCATCACCATCGTGGCAAACACGGGGTGACTGATCGAAACTCGGGTCATCCACATCGGCCGGCTCCTCGGTTCTAGTTTGCTGCCGCCGCGCCGCGCACTTTCACGGCGATCTTCGATTCCGGCGCGAGGCTGATGACCTTTGCCGCGAGCCCCTCCTTCAGATTGTCGAACTTCGTGGCAAGCACGATCTCGCTCGGCGTAAGCCCCGAGGTGATCTCGACAAGTTGCGCGCGGTCGTCGCGTTTGCCTGTGCTCACAAGGCGACGCACGAGCTTTTCGTGGGCCACTATCCAGACGAAGCTCTGGCCCCCTTCCGAGCGTACGGCCGACAGGGGCAGCGCAGGAACTTCGACCTCCGGCGATGTGGTCAGCAACACACGCGCAAACATGCCGGCCTTCAACAGGGAATCCTCATTCGCAAGTGACACGTAGATGTTGATCGTGCGCGTGCCGGCCTCGGCGCTCGGATTGATCCGCTCGACCTTGCCTTCGAAGCGGCGGCCGCTGATTCCTTCGACCTCGAGGTGCGCCGGCATGCCCTTTTTTATCTGCGTCACGTCGGACACCGGCATCTGAGCCTGCACTTCCAGCTGCGCGAGATCGACGATTCCCAGCAACGGCGCATCAAAGCTCACTTTCTCGCCGGGCTGCACGTGGCGCTTGGACACCGTGCCTGAAATCGGCGCTCGTACGATCGAGTCGGTCATCGACAACTGAGCCAGGTCCAGCTGCGCCTTGGCCGCAGCGACCGCCGCCAGCTGCACCTGGTGTGCACTGTCGGCCGTATCGAATGCGTTCTGCGAAATGAAATTCTGCTTGACCAACTGCGCGTTGGCCTGCCGCGTGCGATCGGCCATCGCCAGTTGCGCACGCGCAGATTCGAGCGAGGCCTTGCGCTCCGCCATTTGCGCTCGCAGTTGCGCCGTGTCGAACTCGGCAATTGCCTGGCCGGCCATCACGGGATCCCCTTCGCGTACCAACACCCGCTTGATTTCGGCCGACAGCTTCGCGCGCACGGTCGCCTGTGATATTGCCTGCACGGAACCGGGTACGGCGAGTTCCACCGCCAGCCGCCTGGGTTGCAATGAGACGACATCGCTCCGCGCGAATTCAAGCGGCGGGCGCTCGCGTTTTTTGTCAGCGGCAGTTCTCTCGGCTTTCTTCGACGAGATCGAAACCGCCGTACCCGCGATCGCGATCACCGCCACACCCGCGATCAATAGCCATCCAATGCGTTTTCGCATGAAAATCCCCCAGGACGCGTGACTTGTGGCCCGCGATCCGTAATGGGGCGCGATTATCCTCGACCGGCGGCCCGTGTCTCGACCGCTGCGACGAACTGCGGCAAACCGCGACGAAGTGCACCGAGCCCGGACCGGTGTCTGGGTCGATAGGGCTTCCCCGCTAGGCGGGGAGGCCAGAGGGGGCGCGCGCAGTGGGGGTCGGTCGAGTGCGAGCCGTCTCAAGCTCGGCCGACAAGCGATCGCGACGATTTCGCGTGCGAGGCCGCCGCGCGGGCCCATCGCGTATACGAGGAGCGCCTAGTCCTCCAGTCCGAGATCCTGGATTTTTCGCGTAATCGTATTGCGGCCTACACCGAGGCGGGCGGCAGCGTCGATGCGCCGGCCGTGCGTGTGCTTCAGCGCAGTGCGGATGACCGTCGCCTCGAAATCACGCACCAATGCCTCCATCACATCCGGGGTGCCGGCCTCCAGTCGCCGCTCGACTTCCGCGGCCAACTGAGTCAGCCAGTTCTGGTCGGACCACCTTGCGCCGGCAGGGGGAGCCACCGCAGAACCTGCGCCGTTCGCAGTGGCTTCAGCGGTCGACCCCAGCATCGGCGTTGCCGTCAAAGAGGTGTCGTCTCGAACTTCAAGCGGCAGGTCCTCGACTTTCACCACCTGCGCGGGCGTGAGCACTGTCAACCAGTGGCACAGGTTTTCAAGCTGACGAACATTGCCGGGAAACGGCAGTTGGCTGACAAAGGCAAGCGCCTCGTCCGACAATCTCTTGGGATCAACGCCGAGCTCCGCCGCACTTTTTGCCAGAAAATGCCGCGCGAGAAGTGCAATGTCTTCGCGCCGCTCGCGCAGCGACGGTAAGCGCAGCCGGATCACGTTCAGGCGGTGATAAAGATCTTCGCGAAACGAGCCCTGCCGCACGCGCTCTTCCAGATTCTGATGAGTCGCGGCAATGACGCGCGCGTTCGCCTTGATCGGCTGGTGACCTCCGACGCGGTAGTACGTCCCGTCCGACAGCACGCGCAGCAGACGCGTCTGCAATTCGGCCGGCATGTCGCCGATCTCGTCGAGAAACAGGGTTCCGCCTTCTGCCTGCTCGAAGCGCCCGCGCCGCATCGCCTGCGCGCCGGTGAACGCGCCGCGCTCATGACCGAACAACTCGCTCTCCAGCAGATCACGCGGAATCGCCGCCATGTTGAGCGCAATAAAAGGCATCTGCGCGCGCGGAGAATGCTTGTGCAACGCGCGCGCCAGGACTTCCTTGCCGCTGCCCGATTCGCCCACCAGGAGCACCGTGACGTTCGATTGCGATAAACGGCCGATCGCGCGAAACACTTCCTGCATCGAAGGCGCTTGTCCGAGAATCTCGGGAGCATCCAACGGCGATTCGTCGGCCTGCGATTCGCGCACGCTCTCATCGATCGCGCGACGAATCAGCTCAACGGCTTTGTCGACATCGAACGGCTTGGGCAGATACTCGAACGCCCCGCCCTGGAACGACGAGACTGCACTGTCGAGATCCGAGAAAGCAGTCATGATGATCACCGGCAGCGCCGGGTGCTTGCGCTTGACCGCGCGCAGCAACTCGGTGCCGTTCACACCGGGCATGCGGATATCGGACACGAGGACTTGCGGACTGTCGTGTTCGAGTTCGGCCAATACTTCTTGCGCGCCTCCGAACGCCTTGCATGGAAGGTTCTCGCGCGCCAGCGCTTTCTCGAGCACCCAGCGGATCGAGCGATCGTCATCCACTATCCAAATTGATTTCATGGCAACGGGATCAGAATCCGGAAGGTGGTACGGCCCGCGCGGCTGTCGGCTTCGATCATGCCGTCGTGCTGCTGAATCAGCGTCTGCGCGAGGGTCAGGCCGAGACCGTTGCCGCCATCCCGTCCCGACACCAGCGGAAAGAAGATGCGATCCTTCAGCTCCTCCGGGATGCCCGGCCCGTTGTCGATCACATGCAGGTCGAGCGCCAGCCGGTGCCGGGCGCGGGCAATGGTCACCTGCCGCGCAACGCGGGTACGCAGAATGATCTCGGCGTCGCCAGCCACGATGCGCGGATCGAGCGCCTGCGCTGCATTGCGTACGACATTCAACAACGCCTGGATCAGCTGTTCCTTGTCGCCGCGAAACTCGGGAACGCTCGCGTCGTAGTCGCGTGCGATCGCGAGCCCGCGCGGAAATTCGGAAACCATGATCAGCCGTACGCGCTCGCATACTTCGTGAATGTTCAGCTCGGAGACGACGCGCGGCGCGCGGTGCGGCATCAGCAGGCGATCGACCAGCGCGTGCAGCCGATCTGCCTCGGCGATGATGACGCGCGTGTATTCGCGTTGTTCGTGACTCGCCAGCTCGGCTTCCAGCAACTGCGCCGCGCCGCGCACTCCGCCCAGCGGATTCTTGATCTCGTGCGCAAGGTTGCGCAGCAACTCGCGATTGGCTTCGGTCAATCCGATCTGCCGCTCTTCGCGGTCGACCTTTAACTGCTGCTCGATCTCGGATACTTCAAGCACCAGCGGGATGTCATCGCCCAATTGCGCGGTGGCGACGACGCGCACCGGCAACGGATCGCGTCCGACCCGGCGCAACTCCATGATCTGCTTGCGCTGGCCGAAGGCGTTGGCCTCGGCTTCCGCCACCAGC
Organism: Burkholderiaceae bacterium; assembly: GCA_041751715.1. Classification (GTDB taxonomy): domain Bacteria; phylum Pseudomonadota; class Gammaproteobacteria; order Burkholderiales; family Burkholderiaceae_F; genus JACCZX01. Next base: position 2,436 of record JBGSWY010000466.1, on the reverse strand, counting down.
TGCCGTACCTCGACGTCGTCGCCCAGCACGCGCCCGACCAGTTGTCCGACCAGCGTCTTGCGTGAGGTGTCGAGCAGCAGCTCGGCCGACTGGTTGACATGAGCGATGCGCCCGCCGCCATCGACCAGCAGCACGGCGGTGGAAAGCAGATCAAGACCGTCGTAACGCGGCGCGTGCGCGAGTGAGAGCAACTCGGCCGCGTTCATTGATGCACCCTTCGCACTGCGTGCTGTCCCGCCAAGCGGGAGCTGTTGGCCGCCAGGGCGACCTGGGGGCTAACGCGCGACCCGCCTAGTGGACGAAGAGATTTACTGAGTGCGCAGCAACGACATCTCGCGCGAAAGTGCGCGGACGTTGTTTTCGGTGCGTGCGATGTCTTCCTGCAGGCGCTGCGTCCGCTCCTTGTACAGCGCGAAGTTACGCTCATCGCCGCGCCGCTCGGGCTCGCCGTTGTTGAACTCGGATTTGAGCTTCGCCAGACGCTCTTCCTCGCTCTTCAGCTCGTCTTCCAGCAGGCGGCGCCGGTCGCTGTCGCGGGTGCGCTGCGTAACCCCGTCCACCCGAGGAAAGTTCGCGGGCGATGCGGATGCGCGTTGCTCGACTGCCGGCTGCACGCCGCTTCGGGCTTGCGGCACCCGTGACGCCGGCAGCGTGAGAATCGGCTGCACGTCCATCCGCTTGCAGCTCTTGACGTTGCCGGTGTTCTGGAAAACCTTCTGGCCGTGCTCGTCGACGCACACAAAGATGTCGGACGACTGCGCCAACGCTGTGGTCGACATCAAGGCGCAGGAAATGAAACTGATGGTTGCGGCGCGCTTCACAGGGTGATTCCCTCGGATGCGAGAGGCGCGAAGTGTAAGGCAGGCATCCGCCCTGGAATGGGGCGAGTAAGCCATCTTGTCGGTCGAATTCCCGCATTCGTGGGAGGGCGGCGATAACCGCCCGGTTTACTTCCTTGCCGCGCCGCGTCTGACTTACGACCCGTAGTACATGTCGAATTCGAGCGGATGCGTGGTCATCCGGAAACGCGTGACCTCCTCAATTTTCAGCGCGATGTAAGCGTCGATCAGGTCGTTGCTGAACACCCCGCCGCGCGTCAGAAACTCGCGGTCGTTGTCAAGATATTCGAGCGCCTGTTCGAGCGATGAGCACACGGTCGGGATCTTTGCGTCTTCTTCCGGCGGCAGGTCGTACAGATTCTTGTCCGCCGGCTCGCCTGGATGAATCTTGTTCTGCACGCCGTCGAGCCCGGCCATCATCATCGCAGCGAATGCCATGTAGGCATTGGCGGTCGGGTCGGGAAAGCGCACTTCGATGCGGCGTCCCTTGGGGTTCGGCACATACGGAATGCGGATCGACGCCGACCGGTTGCGCGCCGAATACGCCAGCTTGACCGGCGCCTCGAAGCCGGGCACCAGTCGCTTGTACGAATTGGTGCCGGGATTGGTAATCGCATTGAGCGCGCGCGCGTGCTTGATGATGCCGCCGATGTAGTGCAGCGCGAAGTCGGAAAGACCGGCGTAGCCGTTGCCGGCAAACAGATTGGTGGTGCCGTTCCAGATCGACTGATGCACGTGCATGCCGGACCCGTTGTCCCCGACCACCGGCTTCGGCATAAACGTCGCCGTCTTGCCGTAGCTCGCGGCGACGTTCCACACCGTGTACTTCAGTATCTGCAGCCAGTCGGCACGCTTGGTCAAAGTCGAAAACTTGGTCCCGATCTCGCATTGCCCCGGTGCCGCGACTTCATGGTGATGCACCTCGACTTCGACACCCTGTTGCTCGAGCAGCAGGCACATCTCGGAGCGGATGTCCTGCAATGAATCGGTCGGCGGTACCGGAAAGTAGCCCCCCTTGACCGGCGGCCGATGCGCGAGATTGCCGGCCTCGTAGTCGATACCGGTGGACCACGGTGCTTCTTCGGACTTGATCCGCACGAACGAGCCCGACATGTCGACGCTCCAAGTCACGGAGTCGAAAATGAAGAACTCGGGCTCGGGTCCGAAGTAAGCGATGTCGCCCACGCCGGTCGATTTCAGATAAGCCTCAGCGCGTTTCGCGAGCGAGCGCGGATCACGGTCATAACCCTTGCCGGTCGAAGGCTCGATCACATCGCACGTCAGGATCAAGGTGTTCTCTTCGCGAAACGGATCCATCCGCGCTGTATCGGGGTCCGGCATCAGCAACATGTCGGAGGCTTCGATGCCCTTCCAGCCGGCGATCGACGAGCCATCAAACGCGTGGCCCAGTTCGAACTTGTCGTCCTCGAAAGCCTTGGCAGGCACCGAGACGTGCTGCTCCTTGCCCTTGGTATCGGTAAAACGCAGGTCAACGAACAACACCTCGTTGTCCTTGATTGTTTTCATTACGTCTTTGGCCGTCGCCATTTCGAGCTCTCCCTAGCAATTGACAGTTTGTCCGCGCGTGACGCGTGCC